>JAURVW010001446.1 GCA_030655275.1 Solirubrobacteraceae bacterium | reverse complement strand
GGAGGTCGACGGGTTCAAACAGGCTGAGGCGTTTCTCGTCGAGGCCTTGATGCAGATGGAACGGAGGGCTGGGGCATGACCGTCGATGAGGAAGAAGCCGAGGTCTTCACCCCGGAGCCGCAGACCTTCGTGCTGTCTGGCAGCGGCGACTGGTACCGGGCCCTGTACAACCTCGCGGCTCTTCAGACGAACCAGGCTGCCGCCCGTCTGGCCCACGACGATGAAGACGGTCGAAAGGACGCCCGGGCCCTGCTCCGAAAGGCAGAGCGGAACGCGAGGAGTCTGATCCGCGCCGGGCTGTCCGAGATCGCTCCGCTCAAGAACCGACTCACGCGCGAACGCCGAGACTTTCGTGCGTTCCTCGAGGGAACGGTGATCCCATCGAGCGTGATCCTGCTGGCGGGCGTGTTGGCGATCCAAGACGACGCTTCGACGTATTCGCGCGATGAGGTCGCGCATCGCGGAGTGCCGCGGCCGTTCAGTGATCGTCAGCTGGCCGAGGCGCTCGAATCCGAACGGTCGCCGTGGGCGGCCGACCTGATCGCCTACGTCGAACATCAGATCGAGCGCGAGACGCAGGCGCGCATCGCGGCGAGCGTGTTCTACAACCTCGCTTGCCTGTACGCGACCCACCACCAAGCCGCCCACGAGCAAGGGCAGAAGAGCACCCTCAAGCTGCAGGCGCTCGAGGCACTTCGGATCTACACGTGGAGAGCGGGGCCTTCCGAAGCGGCAACGCAGCTGCGCTGGGCTCAGGACGATCCGACGCTCGCCTCCCTTCGGCAATACCCGCAGTTCAAAGCGGTGATCGCGCCCTTCCTCAGCAGCGAGCAGGCTGAAGCGGCGTTGCCGGTCTTCCCGTCGAAGCGGCAGCCGATGCCGAAGTCGAGCCGAAAATCTCGAAATCGTTGGTCCTGACTGAATGAAGAAAGGAAGGGGCACCGGCGGCTCGAACCGCCGGCGCCCCTTCTACGTTCTTGGCCCGCGGCGCCCGTCGGCGGGCGCTACGGGGCCAGCTACTTCTTGGCTTCGGTCTCGGCCGCGGCCGCCGCGGCCTTGGCCTTCTCGGCGATGGAGCCACCGCCCTTGGCTGCGCTCGTGACGTTCTTGGCGCTTGCCTTGAGGCCGTCGGTGCCGCCGCGCTTGTCGAGCTCGGTCTTGGCCTTGTCCTGGAAGCCCTTCGCCTGTTCCTTGGCCTGGTTGGTGAGCTTCTTGAAATCCATGTGGGTCCCGTGCGATTCAGTTCGCGATTGCCCGCCTCGTGAGCGGCGGGAGGGCAGAAGTGCCCTACTGATCAGGCTACGCGCGTTGCGCGGAACCCGGCGCCGATTCGTTCCGGGGCTGGGGTGGCGCTGCCCGTCTTCGCCGTGACAAGCAGGGGGTGTCGACGGAAGGCCCATTGTGGCCTCGCCTCACCGGGTCTAGGTTGGAACCTCATCAACTCAGCGACGCCGCCCCGATCTATCGAGACGACGCCACGTCACGGGGAGAATCGCGATGGACACGGCAATCTCGACCGGCGGCTTGCAGCTGCTCGACGCGCTCGGTCGCCCCCGCGGGAAGTAATCGAAGCCTGGATTTCAGGAGGGCAACAGCCCGAGCTCGAAGGGCCGCAAGTACCCGCCGCAGGCGTTCACAAACGCGGAGTTCGAGGCGCTGATGCGGCATTGCATTCCGACGCACTACAGCGTCGGGCGACCAGGGGTCCTGGGGGGAGAACGCCTCAGAGCGCTGTGCGTCGTGCTGTTTCGCTCCGGACTGCGGGTTCAGGAGGCGCTCGATCTTGAAGAGCGGGATCTCGACCGCCAGGCCAAACTCATCACGGTCCGGCGCGGCAAGGGCGATAGGCGCAGAGTTGTGGGCATGGACGATTGGGCGTGGAACATCCTCGGGCGCTGGGTCGAGCTCCGCGAAGAGTTTCCGCCTGGGTACGTATTTTGCACGCTGCTCGAGGGCCACGAAGGCAGACAGTGGGCTCAATCGGATGTGCGGCGAGCCATGAAGAAGGCGGGCGCCCGGGCCGAAATGCGTCGTCGATGTGCACCGCACCAGCTTCGGCACGGCTTTTGCCTGCACCAGCTATCGAGACGGCGTCGACCTCCTGAGTCTCATGCACGCGCTCGGGCACAGTCGTCTCGACGTCACGCAGGCATATCTCATCTCGATTGGTGCCACCGACCTCACGTCGCCGGTCATCGACCGGAAGCCGCCAATGGTGCCGCTTACGTTCTGACGGCCGAGTCGGGACGCCGGTGGCGTCGCGTCACCTACTCTGGCCATTGGTCAGAGGTGCTGCGGTATCCGTGGAACATGCGGCACCGTTGTTACGTCCTGCCCGGGTGGTCACCGGCGTCGATAGAACGCTGAACCACCTAGGCGGTGCACCTGCGCAAGGACTCATGGTCGACTGAACTGACCAGCAATTGACGCCGCCAGCTGACGGTCTGTGGCGCGGTGCCACTCAATTCATTTTGAGGCGCGGCCGAATAGCGGAGTGATGCCGGAGTGTCGGCGTTTCCCCTTCGAGCCTTCCCCCAAGGTCACGCCTCTCCGTGTATTCCACGACCCCACCTGACAACAGCACCGACGGCCGCCTTGCGTCGTCGACCTCGCTCGCTGAGGTTGCGGCCCGGCCAAACTTCGCCGTTGAAGTTGCGGCCCAGCTGCCCACCAGCGCCACAGCGCCCTCGTCGGTCACCGTCATCATTCCGGCCTTCAACGAGGCCAACCGGCTCGGCCAGACGCTCGAGCGGGTGCTGGTGCACCCGCAGTTGGGCGACCGGGCGCAGATCATCGTCGTCGACGATGGGTCGAAGGACTCGACGGCTCGGGTGGCTCGCGAGCGGCTGTTTGCCCACCCGGACGCGCAGGTGATCGTCGCGGCGCAGAACCGGGGCAAGGGGCATGCGATCAAGCTGGGCGCCCGGTCGGCGAGCGGCGACAAGATCCTCTTCATGGACGCTGATCTGGCGACGAGCCTCTCGGCCGTGCGCCCGGTGCTCGACCGCCTCGACGAGGTCGACATCGTGATCGGCTCGCGGGAGCTCGTCGGCGCGACGGTGACCGGCCAGTCGACGCGACGCGCTGTGATGCACCGCGCGTTCAGTGCGCAGGCTCGCCAGCTGACGGGCGTGACGGTCTCCGATGCGCAGTGCGGCTTCAAGGCGTTTCGCCGGCAGGCCGCCGAGACGCTCTTTCCGCGGTCGCTCGTGAACGGCTACACGTTCGACATCGAGATCCTCCTCATTGCCCGCAAGCTGGGGATGTCGGTCGAGGAGATCCCGGTGCAGTGGCACGCCGTGGCCGGAAGCAAGATCCGCCCACTACGCGACCCGCTGGCCATGGCCGCCGACGTCGCTCGGGTGCGCTATCGCCACCGGCGCGCGGCCGCCGAGGCCCTCAAGGTCGTCCCGACGTGAGGGGACCAGTCGAAGGCAGCACCGTCGTCGGCGCCCGGCCGGCCGCAGCGCGCCCCTCGCTGCGGATCGGCTTCGTCGCCTGGCGCGACCTCGCGCACCCGCAGGCCGGTGGCTCCGAGGTGGTCGTCGACCGGTACCTGCGCGGCCTGCAGCAGCGCGGTCACCACGTGCAGCTGATGTGCGGCGGCCCGGCCGGCCTGCGTCCCTACGAGGTGCACGAGCTCGGCGGCACCTACGCCCAATACCTGCGGGCGCCGATCACGCACGCCAAGAAGTTCCGCGACGTCGACGTGCTCGTCGACGTGCAGAACGGCATCCCATTCTTCTCGCCGCTCTGGCGCCGTAAGCCAAGCATCTGCCTGGTGCATCACGTGCACACGGAGCAGTGGGGGATGACCTTCCCAGCGCCCGTCGCCGCGGTCGGTCGCACGCTCGAGGGCACGCTGATGCCGCTCGCGTACCGGCGCCGGCCCTACGTCGCCGTGTCGCCCGGGACGGCCGAGGAGCTCGCGAAGCTCGGCATCCCGGAAGGGCAGATCTCGGTCGTGACGAACGGCGTCGAGCTGGCATCGCCGACGGCGCCACGGTCGGAGGAGCCGATGTTCCTCGCGCTCGGCCGGCTCGTGCCCCACAAGCGGATCGACCTGCTGCTGAAGCTCTGGGAGCAGGTGCGCCCCCACACCGGCGGGCGGCTCGTGATCGCGGGCGACGGACCGATGCTGCCGGCGCTGCGCGAGCAGGCCGGGGAGGGCGTCGAGCTGCTCGGCTCCGTGAGCGAGTCGACGAAGGCCGACCTGCTCTCGCAGGCCTGGCTGCTCACCCACCCGGCCTCCCACGAGGGCTGGGGGATGGTGGTGCTCGAAGCCGCAATGATGCGCACCCCGACGCTCGCGTTCGACGTGCCCGGCGTGCGCGACACCGTCTGCCACAGCCGCACGGGCTGGCTCATGGGCGACACCGCGGGCTTCGCCGACCAGTGGATCACCGCTGCCCACGATGCCTCGCTGCGCGAGCGCGTCGGCGTCGAAGCACGCAGCTGGGCCGAGGGCTTCACCTGGGACCGCTCGATCGACCGCCTCGAACGGCTGCTGCTGGAGGCGGCCGGACGTGGGGTGGAGGCGACGACGATGGGCGTCGGTGAGATGAACACGACGCCGACACCGTTCGGTTCGCCCACGCTGGCTGCGGCGCCGTCGGGCCTGTCCCCGAACGTCGCCGCTGCGCTGGGACGGTCGCCCGGGCCCGCGCGACCATGACCCGCCGGGCGGCTGCGCTCGGCCCCGGACTGGCGCTGGTCGCGTTCTGGGTCGCGTCGCTGAGCGTCGGGTTCGCGGCGTTCGTCGCGCTCGCCTTTCTCTCTCGTCGCGACGACACCGGCGCGCTCGCCGACGCCTCGGCCGTGCTCAGCGTGTCGTTCGTGCTCGCCGTCGTGCCGGGTGCGATCCAGCTGCGCGCGGCGGCGGCCGCAGCGGTCGATGCCGCGGCGGATTCGAAGTCGCCAGAGGACGCCGCGGGCGTGCCCGTCGCCCTCGTTGCCTGGATCTCGGGCGGACTGCTCGTCGCCTCACCGGCGATCGCCGTCGCGCTGACCGTGCCGTGGCTCGGCATCGCGCTGCTGATCGCGCAGCTCCCGGTCGCCTGCCTGGCGGCGGTGCAGCGTGGGACGGCGATCGGTCGTGAGGAGTACGGGCGGGCCAGCGCGAGCATGGGTATCGACGCAGCCTTCCGGCTTATCGCGGGCGCCGGCCTCGGCCTGGCGTTCGGCGCGGCGGGGCTCGCTGCCGCGCTGCTGCTCGGGACCGTCGCCGCGGCTGAGCTCGGTCGCCGTTGGTACGCCCGGGGGCTCGCTGCGCCGGCCTCGAGCGTGGTCGGTCCGGCGCTGACGGTCGGGATCCTCATGGTGCTCATCAACCTCGACGTGCTCGCCGCGCCGCGCGTGCTCGGGGCCGCTGCAGCCGACGCCTACGCCGTCGCCGAACTGCCCGCCAAGGGCGTCTTCTTCGCACTCTTCGCGGTGAGCTGGCTTGCGGTCCCGATCGCCGCCCGCGCTCGTCGCGCCAGCCAACTCCTCGTGCCGATCGGCGCCGTGCTCGGCATCGGGCTCGTCGCCACCGCGGTCCTCGCCGTTGCCCGGCCGCTGCTGCCGATGATCCTCGGCGACGCAGCCGCGCCGCCCCTGGAACTCCTCGTCCTGCTCGCCCTCGCGATGACGGTCGCGGCCGCGCTGGCGACGGCGCTGGCGATGGCCGTCGCGAGAGATGCCGCCCACCCCTGGGCTCCGTCGCTGTTTGCGACGATGATGCTGGGAATCGTGATCGTCGTCCTGGAGCCCAACGCCACCGACCTCGCCGGTCTGGTGCTGCTCGCCCAAGCGGTCGCCCTCGGCGGCACCGCCTTCGGACTCCTCCGGACGATCGGTGCGCGCGCCCTGCCCGCTGCCGGACGGCCGCTCGCGGCCACACCCTGATGCGCTGGCGCCGCGAGCGCCAGGGACCGATCGACCGTCTTCGCCGGCTCGACGACCTCACCGACTCCAAGCGACGAGCGCCCGAAAGAGCGGCCGACGCCGAACTGACCCCGCGGCTGCCGCGCGGCCCGATGCTCCTCGCGTCGCTCTTCCTCTTCCTGCTCGTACTCCTCCAGGACGCGGGCAGGGTGTCGTTCGAGACGAAGTTCGACCTCGTCCTGGACCCGTCGGCGTTCCTCGGGCGGGCCCTGCACCTGTGGGATGCGACGGGCGGCTTCGGCCAGGTGCAGAACCAGGCCGTCGGCTACGTGTTCCCGATGGGGCCCTTTGCGATCCTCACGCACGCGATCGGGCTGCCGGACTGGATCGGGCAGCGGCTGTGGATG
>JAURVW010001444.1 GCA_030655275.1 Solirubrobacteraceae bacterium | reverse complement strand
CGTGGCCAGGCCGCGGTCGTGGAGCAGCTTCTTGAGGTTGTGGAACACCTCGGTGCCGATGCGCAGGCCCTCGGAGAAGCTCTTCGCGCCGACCGGCACGACCATGAACTCCTGGAAGTCGACGGAGTTGTCGGCGTGGGAGCCACCGTTGAGGACGTTCATCATCGGGACGGGCAGCGTGACCGCCGACTCGCCTCCGAGATGGAGCCAGAGGGGCTTGTTCGCCTCGACGGCCGCGGCCTTGGCGACGGCGAGCGAGACACCGAGGATGGCGTTGGCGCCGAGGCGGGACTTCGTCGGGGTGCCATCGAGGTCGATCAGGGCGCCGTCGAGGCCGGCCTGGTCGGCCGAGTCGCGGCCCTTCACGGCACCGGCGATCTCGTCGTTGACGTTGGCGACGGCCTTCGTGACGCCCTTGCCGAGGTAGTCGCTGCCGCCGTCGCGGAGCTCGGTGGCCTCGAACTCGCCGGTGGAGGCACCGGACGGGACGGCGGCACGCGCGGTGGCGCCGCTGCTGAGCTCGACGTCGACCTCCACGGTGGGGTTGCCGCGGCTGTCGAGGATCTGACGGGCGTGGACACGCTGGATCGCGCTCATGCTGGTCCTTGGTCTGGTGACGGATCGGTGTTGGCGGTCGCCCGCAGGCGGGCGGTCGTCGCGCGCAGGGCGAGCTCGGGATCGAGCCCGCGACGCCTGGCGGCGTCGACGAGGACGTACAGATCATCCCCGAGCGCGCGGAACGCTGCGGTGTCGTCGTCCGGGAGGGCCGGGGTGAGTGGCTCCAGCCCGAGCGATTGCAGGGGGTCGCCGCCGGCGTTGGCGACGCGGCGCTGGCTCTTGCGGGCCAGCAGCAGGGCCGGAAGAAGCTCGGGGACCTCCCCGAAGAGGTCACCTCGGCGGCCCTCCTCCCCACGCTTGACCTGCTCCCAGGTGGTGCGCACGTCGCCGGCGGTGGTGGCGACGGCGTCGCCGTAGACGTGGGGGTGGCGCCGGACGAGCTTGCGATGCAGCCCGGCGGCGACGCCCTCGAGGCTCGAGACGCCGCGCTCCTCCAGCAGCAGGGTGAGGAAGAAGAACTGGACGAGGAGGTCGCCGAGCTCGTCGGCGAGGTGGTCGTCCTCGCCGGCCATCGCCGCGTCGGCCACCTCGTACGCCTCGTCGAGGGTGTGCGGCACGATCGACCGCTCGTCCTGGGCGACGTCCCAGGGACACAGCACGCGCAGTTGCCTCACCAACGCATCGAGGGCGGCCAGCGTCTCCGCCGTGCCGCCCTCGGGCGGAAGCGGTGGCGGACTTGCCGCCGCCGCTTCCCGTTCATGCATCGGTGGCTCAGCCGGCGGTCTGGACCTGCTGCGCGGCAGCGGGGTCGATCGCAGCCGGCTCGGCCGGACGGCGCTCCGCATCCTTCGGGAGACCGGTGCCGCCGTCGCGGGGCGTCGGGCGGCTCGCGGTGGTCGCCGCGGCCGGGTCGTCGGCAGCTTCGCCGCCGCAGACCGTCAGGTCGTCGTAACCGCTGGCGCAGACCGTGCGGCCGGTCCAGCGCTCGTTGAAGAGCTTGCGGAAGTTGTCGACCGACTTCTGCTGGTTCTCGGTCGCGAGGGACTGCTTGAGCTGGTCCTTGAGTTCCGCGTACACCGGCTGCTTCTCGGCCGTGATGTTCTGGATCTTCACGACGTACCAGCCGAGGGAGGTCTTGATCGGGCCGAGCAGCTCGTTCTTCTTGGCCTTGAAGACGTTCGCACCGAACTCCGGCGGCTGCTGGTCGGCCGTGGTGGCGAGCACCTTGCCGCCCTGGTCCTTGGACGCGGCGTCGGTCGAGTACTTGGCGGCGGTCGCCGTCCAGCTCTTGCCGGCCTCGAGGTCGGCCTTGGCGAGCTTGGCGGTCGCCTCGTCCTTGGCCTTGATCAGGCGCAGGTCGCGGGTCTCGGGCTGGACGTAGGTCTTCTTCTTCTGCTCGAAGTAGGCCTTGACGTCGGCGTCCGTCGGCTCCTTCGTCTCCTTCTGGAGGTCGGCGACGATCTTCTTCTGGCCGAGGTCGGCGATCACGTTGAGGTCGACGTCGGCCTGCGTGTATCCGAGCTGCTTGAGGAAGGTCTTGTAGCCCTCCTGGCCCTGGAACTGCTGCGTGATGATCGAGTTGAGGGCGTTCTGCACCTCGGCCTTGCGGAACTTGATGCCGCGGCGATCGGCCTCGCCCTTGACCCAGTTGAGGGTGGTGAGCTGCTGCATGGCGGCCTGCGACGTCTGGTCGTAGGTGTCCTTGCACTGCTTCTTGAGCTCGGCGTCGGAGGTCTTCTTCTGGCTGTCCTTCGGGAGCGCCTTCTTCTTCTCCGCCACGCAGGCCGTGAATTCCGGGCCGACGAGCGGCGTCAGCTTCGAGACTTCCTTCTGCTGCGCGTTGGCCAGCGCGGCATTGAAGAAGCGCTTGAACTGCGCCTCGGAGATCTCGAGGTTCCCGTTGTTGGCCTTGATCAGCGCGACGTCGCCCTTCGGCGGTCCGCCGCAGGCGGCCAGCGAGAGCGCGACGACGGGCAGGGCGAGGAGCAGGGTACGGCGAGGCGTCTTCACGGTTCGGGCATCTTACTGTGACCAAGCGCGCAGGGGCGTTGATACCCCAGCCGACCGGGCGCCGTCCGACACGCCGCGTGGCGCCGCGCCGCGCCGGGTCACGCGGCGGTCGGTGCTCCTACCGCGCGCACGCGGGACTCGTCAGTTCTTCGGCGGCGCCGCGCACACCGGCAGCGACGCGACCTCGGCGGCGCAGGTGGTGCGCGTCCACCAGCCAGCCTGGAAGGCGGCCCGGAACGCGTCGATCGCCGCCTGCTGCTGCTCCATCTGCTCCAGGTCGTCCGAAGCGTCGAGACCCGGTGCGGGCGTCGGCCCCAGCTGCCGGAGGATGGCCTGCTGGCCCAGGTCGACGACGATGTTCCGACGTACGTCAGCCCGCGTGTAGCCGTACTTCTTCAGGAAACGTCGATATCCATCCCAACCCTCGAACTGATCGCGCACGATCTCCTCGCGTGCGCGATCGATGCGCCGCTCGGTGAACGAGATTCGGCGGCGCTGGAGCTCGCCGACCACCCAGTGCTGCGTGAGGAGTCCCTGGAGGGCGGCGTTCCTCGTCGCCGGGGAGGAGCCGACCGACCGATTTGCCAGTTCGGCGCGATGGGTGCGCTCGTACTGCTCGCGCGAGATCGTGATGAACGGCAGGCCTGCGTCGTCGCGCAGCACGGCGACGGCGCCCGCGGGGAGCGCGTCGGCCGACAGCGGCGCGAGCACCGGCTGCTCGGCGACGACGTTGGCGGTCGGCTTCGGCATCGCCTCGGCCGCGCCCACCGGAGCGACGACCACCGCAGCGGCGACCGTCAGGACGGCGAGCCGGCGCCTCATCCAGCGACCGACGCCTGGGCCGTCGCTCGCTCGCGAGTCTCCTCGACCGCGGCGAGCACGCCCTCGGCGGCGGCGACGAGTGCGGCCGCGAGGCCCTCCTCCTCGCCCTGCGGGAGCTTCGCGACGACGGTCTGGCGGCCCGAGTCGAAGGTGACGCCGGGAACGTCGCCCCGCAGGCGCCTCAGGCCCGCACTGTCGAGATCGATCGGCGTCGCGGTGAGCCGGCCCTGACGGACGCTCACGGTGCGGGCGCCCGCGCGGCCGAGCAGGATGCGCGCCTGCTGCAGGTGCAGCAGGTTCTCGAGCGGCTCGGGCAACTCGCCGAAGCGGTCGGAGAGTTCGTTGCGCAGCGAGAAGATCTCGTCGATGCCCGTGGCCCCGGCGATCCGGCGGTGCACGTCGATCTTGGCCTGCTCGTAGCCGATGTAGCCCGCGGGCACGTAGGCGTCGAGCGTGACGTCGAGGCGGACCGGTTCGATCTCCTCCTCCCCGTCCTCGCCCTCGTCGATCCCGCCCATCGCGCGGACGGCCTCGTCGATCATCTGCAGGTAGAGCTCGAAGCCGAGCGCCGCGACGTGGCCGGACTGCTCGTCGCCGAGGAGGTTGCCGGCGCCGCGCAGCTCGAGGTCGCGCATGGCGATCTTGAGGCCGGCACCCAGGTCGGAGTGGTCGGCGAGCGCGGAGAGGCGCTGTGCGGCCTGCTCGGTGAGTTCGCTCGCACTCGGGTAGAGCATGTAGGCGTAGGCCTTGGCGGCGCTGCGGCCCACGCGGCCACGGATCTGGTGCAGCTGGGAGAGGCCGAACAGGTCGGCGCGGTCGATGATGAGCGTGTTCGCGCTCGGGACGTCGATGCCGGTCTCGATGATCGAGGTGGAGACGAGGACGTCGGCCTCGCCGCGCACGAACGACATCATCTTCTCCTCGAGCATCGTCTCGTCGAGCTGGCCGTGAGCGACGACGACGCGGGCGCTCGGAAGCAGGCCACGCAGGTGCTCGGCGGTGTCCTCGATCGATTCGACACGGTTGTGCAGGAAGAAGACCTGCCCGTTGCGGTCGAGCTCGCGCTGCATCGCC
>JAURVW010001442.1 GCA_030655275.1 Solirubrobacteraceae bacterium | reverse complement strand
ACCGCCACCACCCCGCCGGCCGACCTCTCCGACTCCCCCACGCCACCGCCTCCGCCCGTCGCTCCCGCCCCGGGGCCCACGCCGCAGGCCCAGCGCCGCTCGGCGCGCGACTCGAGCGCCTCGTGGCGCCTGACGGACCGCATCGGCCTGGCATTCGCGTGGACCCTCGGCGTCGGCTTCCTGATCGTCACCGCGTCGATCGTCCTCTTCCTGCTGGTACAGGGCGTGCGCTACCTGCGGCTCGACCTGCTGATCACGTCGCCGTCGGCCGGCTTCACGCAGAGCGAGACCGGCGGGTTCCTCGATCCGCTGATCGGCACGTTCGCGATGGTGATCATGTCGATGGGGATCGCCCTGCCGGTCGGCATCGGCATCGGCGTGTGGCTGAGCGAGTACGGCCGCCCGGCCGCCCTCGCGCGGGTGACCGAATCGAGCATCGAGATGCTCGCGGGCACGCCGTCGATCGTCTTCGCGCTGTTCGGCACGCTCCTCTTCCAGAGCCCGGCGCTCGCCTTCCTCAGCCAGACGACCGACGGGATCGTCTATGGCCGCTCGTTCTTCGCGGCCGCGGCGATGCTGTCGCTCATCGCGCTGCCGCTGATCGTCTCCAACGTGCGTGAGGGGCTCCAGGCGATCCCGGGCCACGTGCGCGAGGCGTCGTACGCAGTCGGCAAGACGAAGATCGCCACCACCCGCCGCGTGCTGCTGCCCGCGGCATGGCCGTCCGTGATGACCGGCGCGATGCTCGGCGTCGGCCGGGTCATCGGCGACACGGCCATCATCATCCTGCTCCTCGGCGCGACGCTCAAGATCGTCCCGGCCAACGACACGCCGATCGTCGGCGCGCTCCAGGGCACGGGCAGCACGCTCACGAGCTTCGTGTTCCACAACGCCCCCACGGGCGAGTCCAACCAACCGGAGAAGGCGTACGCCGCAGCGTTCGTGCTGCTCCTGATGGTCCTCGCCCTCAACGTCGCCGTCGACATCACCGTCCGGCGCGGAAGGAAGATGGCATGGGGTTCGTAGATCCGCCGCCCGTCCGCAAGCTGCCGCTCGGAGGCATCGAGCCGACGGTGCTGGACGCGCCGCCGGCCGCGGCCCTCTTGAACGGATACGGCGCCGCTGCTGTCGTCGACGCCGGAACTGCGATCAACGGCCGTAATGGCGTCGCCACTGCGCCGGGGGCTCGGCTTTCGTGCAGGCCGGCCGCAAGGTGAAGTCCGCCGCGCTCGCGCTCGACCGCATGGAGGTCGACAGGCTGTCGATCTCGTACGGCCCCAAACTCGCCGTCGACTCGGTGTCGCTGCCGATCCGCCAGGGCGAGGTGCTCGCGCTGATCGGCCCGTCCGGCTGCGGCAAGACGACACTCCTGCGATCGCTCAACCGACTCACCGAGCTCACGAAGACGGCGTCGGCGACGGGGTCCATCCGGCTCGACGGAGAGGACATCGCCACGTTCGAGCCGACCGACCTGCGCCGCCGCGTGACGATGGTGTTCCAGCAGCCCAACCCGTTCCCGATGAGCGTGTTCGACAACATCGCGTACGTGCTGCGCGAGCAGGCGTCGAAGCGGCCCAGGCGCGCCGCGCTCAAGGATGCCGTCGCCTCGGCGCTCAAGAAGGCCGGGCTCTACGACGAGGTCGCCCACGACCTCTCGCACCCCGCGCTTCGCCTCTCCGGCGGCCAGCAGCAGCGGCTCTGCATCGCCCGCGCGCTCGCGGCCGATCCCGAGGTGCTGCTCCTCGACGAGCCGTGCTCCGCGCTCGATCCGCAGTCGACGCAGGTGATCGAGGACCTCATCGTGCAGCTGCGCGAGGAGGTGGCCGTGGTGATCGTCACCCACAACCTCCAGCAGGCGTGCCGCATCGCCGACCACGTGGCCTTCATGTACCTCGGCGAACTCGTCGAGTACGGCACGGCTGAACAGGTCTTCGGCAACCCCCGCCAGCAGCGAACGAAGGACTACATCAGTGGCGCCTTCGGCTAGAGCCACCGGCGGAGCCCTGCTCGCGCTGACCGCGGTCTGCCCCGTCCTCGCCGGGTGCGATTCGACGAAGACGCAGAGCGCGCGAGCGAAACTCGCGGCGACGCGCGAGGTCTCGAGCCGCGAGCCGCAACTCGTGACGACACCGTCGGGTCGCGTGGAGGTCGGGGCGCCCACGCTGCTCCGCGACCGCAGGTCGACGGCCGTCGTGGTCCCGCTCGTCAACCGGTCGGGGGCGACGCTCACCGACGTCCCGATCACGGTCGGCGTGACGCGCCGCGGCAAGGAGGTCGTGTTCAACAAGGCCCCCGAACTCGGCTGGTTCCAGACGCACGTGCCGGCGATCCCCGCGAACGGGTCGACGACATGGGTGTTCCAGAGCCCGCCGGGCCGCGGCTCGAAGGCCGGGGACGAGCCGTTCGCGCGGGTCGGCGAGCCTGCGAACCCGGCGATCAGCGACGCAGAGGAGCTTCCGGTGATCCGCACGCAGTGGATGCCGGCGGGTGGCGACGCCCGCGCCCCGCGCTTCGGCGTCCAGAACGTCTCGAACGTGCCGCAGGTCGGCCTCCAAGTGTACGCCTTTGCCAAGGAGGGCGACCGGTATGTCGCCGCCGGAGCGGGCACGCTCGCGGACCTCCCGGCCGAGTCGACCCGGTCCCTGCCCATCCGCCTCAGCGGCGACCCGGGCGACGGCCCGTTCACCGCGATCGCCATCCCCACCGTCTTCAGATGAGGAGCTTCGACCGATGACCTTGACCGACGACAGGCAGCCGCCCGCCCGGCCCATGCCGGCAGGCGGTCCGGGTGCGGCCCCCGGAACCTCCGGCGCCACCGACCCGGCCGACCGCCCGACCTCGGTATCGCCGGTTCAACCCGCGCCCGGGAAGCCCCGCTGGGAGCAGTGCGACCGGTGTCAGTCGCCGGTCGACCCGGCCCAGCGCTACTGCGTCGTGTGCGGCACGAACCAGCGCCGCGCCGACGACCCGGCCGCGCGCTATTTCGCGGCTGCGCGCCGCCGCCGGATCGGTGTGGCCGCGCCGGTCGCCGTGGTCGGCAACGGGCGGACCGTCTCGACAACCGTCGCCGCGCTGCTGATCGCGCTGCTTCCGGTGGCGGCCGGGATCGGCATCGTCGTCGGGCGCGGATCGGCCGACAGCGGCGACCAGATCATCCAGGCCTTGAAGGCCTCTCAGGGCACGCGCGGCACCGTCGTCGCGGGGCCCGCCGTCGATGGCACCACCCCTGACACGACCGCGGTCGCCGGCGACACCGCCGCGTCCGACGACCCGAAGGCGAAGAAGAAGGGCAAGGAGGTCGATG
>JAURVW010001441.1 GCA_030655275.1 Solirubrobacteraceae bacterium | reverse complement strand
CCCAAGACGACCCCCGCAAGGCCAAAAGTACGGTAGCGGCGACCAGAGGGGGACCACCCCGACCCGCCGCAACCCCCTACGAACGACGAAGCCCCAAGAACGACAAAGGCCCGGACTGAGCCGGGCCTCTGAGGCAGTGCCCCCGGAAGGAATCGAACCTTCAACCTTCGGATTAAGAGTCCGCTGCTCTAACCAATTGAGCTACAGGGGCGGGTGGGGCTGCGGGGCTCGCTGAGGAGTTCCGCGGTCGCGAATAGTAGCGCGAGGAGTGTGGATCGCGCGTCGCGGTCCACACTCCTCTGCAACGGCTACTGCAGAAGGGGCAGGGTCTTGATCTTCGGCGAGGTGCCGGAGGGCGACGTCTCCTGCTCCTTCTCGGCTTCCTTGGCCTGCTTCGCCTGGGCGGCGATGGCTTCGTCGTACTGCTTCTTGTAGTCGTCGAGCTGCTTGGTGATGCCGGCCTTGCGGGAGTCGGACTCGGCGAGCTTGATGGCTTCGCGGCGCGCGTCGGCGTACTTCTCGGTGGAGCCACCGAAGAGCCAGTAGATGGCGAGCTGGGCGTAGAGGCCGGCGCTGGGCGGGCGGCTCACGAGGTTGACCTCGAGGGCGCGGGCGGCCTTGTCGTACTGGGCGACGCCCGGGTAGGCGTAGAAGGACGAGTAGGAGGCGGAGACGGCGCGGGACGGCTCGGCGGGTGCGAGCTTGAGGTAGTTCGTCCACGCCTCGTCGGCGGCGGTGACGAGGGCTTGGGCCTTGGCGTCGATCACGTTGCCGGTCTGGTCGAAGGCCTCTTCGTTGGCGATCGCGAAGCGCGCGCGGGCCAGCTTCTCGGCGGCGGCGACGTCCTTCGGGTTCTTGTCGAGCGCCTTCTGGGCGGACTCGGCGTCCTTCTTGCCCTGGTCGGCGAGGGTCGACTGGCCGCCGTTGTTGACGATGTCGGTCAGGCCACCACCGGACTGCGAGCTGCCGATGCCGAAGAGCACGAGGCCGCCGCCCATGAGGATCGCGAGCGAGGCGAAGATGATCTGAACGGCGCGCTTACGGCCAGGACTGGAGGTATCGAAGAGCATGGTGAGAGGTACCTTGGGAGCAGGCGATCAGTCGTCGTCGTCCAGCGGGAGCGGGGCGTAGTCGGAGAGATCGTCGAGAGCAGAGTGCTCGGTGACTGGGTCGAGAGGGCGTACCCGATCGAGCCAGGAAGCGGCAATGATACTCAGCTCATAGAGCACCACGAGCGGGGCCATCGCGATGAGCATCGTCCCCGGATCAGGGGTCGGGGTGAGGACGGCGGCCACGACGGCGAACAGGATGATCGCGTAACCGCGGCCCGATCGCAGCTGCTTGACCGAGAGGATCCCGGATCTCGTGACGGCCAGGATGCCGACGGGGAGCTGGAACATCAGCCCGATCGCGATCAGGAACGACGTCACGAACTTGACGGCTTCCCGGCCTTGGACCTGGATGTTGAATTCGCCGTCGTTGAAGTTGAGGAGGAAGCCCGTGGCCTGTGGGAGCACCAGGTAATACGCGAAGAGCACGCCTCCGAGGAAGAGGAACGGCACCATCAGCATCAGCGGGAGCGCCACCGTGCGTTCTCGAGGCGTGAACGCCGGCAGCACGAAGGCGTACGCCTGGTAGAGCAGGAACGGCAGCGACAAGAGGAGCGCGGCGTAGAGCGACGAGGTGATCGTCACGAGGAACGGCTCGGTGACGCCGAGGGTGATCGGGCGCCGGTCGATGGCCGGGGCGACGAGGTCGAGCTTCTTGAGGACCTCGGCGCGCTTCGCGATCCGGTCCTGCAGCGTGGCGATCGTGGCCGTGAGGGCCTTGTCGTCGGAGACGGACTCGGAGCCCTTGAGCGCGTCGACGGCCTTGTTGAGGTCGGTCGAGTCGTCCTTGAGGGCGAGCAGGGCCTTCGACACCGAACTCTGGAAGGCGAACTGGACCTCGTCGGCGTCCTTCTTCTTGGAGTCGTCGGTCTTGTTGGTCGACAGGGCCTCGTCGACGGGCTTCGTGATGACGGCGAGGATCCGGTCGCTCTGCCAGAACGTGAACGCGAAGACCAGCGTCACGAACAGCATCGAGCTGACGAGCCGGCCACGGAGTTCCTGGAGGTGATCGACGAGGGTGAGTTGGTCCTCGTGGGCGATCGGGGCGAGACGTCTCGCCATAGAGCGCTACTGGTTCCCGTCGTGCGGGGGCGCGGGCTGCTCGTCCGGCTTGGTGAGCGGCGTGGGCTCGGCGACCGGCGGAGCGACGGGCGGCGGCGTGGGCATGCTCTCCTGGCGATGCTCCTCGAGTTCCGCGTGGTCGCTCTTCTTGTCGCCCGAGACGGAGTCCTTGAACTCGCGCAGCCCGGTGCCAAGGCTCTTGCCGAGGCCCGGAAGCTTTTTCGGGCCTACGAAGATCAGCACGATCAGTAGGACGAGGCCGATTTCAAGAGGTCCGGGGGTTCCCATGGCTTCTCAGCATAGATCGCCAGTCATTACAGAGATGCAGTCGCGGTCCCAACAGGGGACAAGCGGGATGAAGCGAGGATGAAGGCGCCGGGTGTGGTTTGTGTATGGCCCACGAATACGGGCGATTCCGGCATTGCACAGGGGGACCGATCGATCAAGCGTCGAGAGGTCGCGTCAAGGCCGACGGCAGGCGGACCGACTGTTTGGCTGTCACGGAAGACGAAAAAATGGCTCAGCAAACTCCCCGCACTCAGATCATCAAACGCGTAACGCTCCCCTCAGGCAAGCAGGTGGATGTCGTGAGCTTCGTCGGACATATGAGCGCCCAGGCCATCGTGCCGGCGCGCACCGCCCCGCTTTCGACCTGTCCCTCCTGCGGTCATGACCGCGTCCAGCCCACCAGCTGGAGCGAGGTCGGCTCCGCCCACTGGCACGTTCATCTTCGCTGCCCGGACTGCGAGGACCGCCGCGAGGCGATCTTCGGTCAGGACGAGCTCGACGAGTTCGACGTCGCACTCGACGAGGGCACCCGTGCCGTCGCCGCCGACCTCGATCTCCTCTCCCGCGCGAACATGGCCGACGACATCGACCGGTTCTGCAAGGCGCTCGGCGCCGGGCACATCGTGCCCGAGGACTTCTAGACCTTCTCTCACCCCCCACCCTTCCCTTCCGGGAAGTCCCCCGGGCCCGCGAAGCTCTCTCTCCCTCGCGACCCGGACCAACACGGCAGACGGCAGGTACCCAGAGCGGGGGTGCCTGCCGTTCGTCGTTCTCGGGGTGTCGGCGGCGGCGACGCGACGGCGCTGAGCGGCCAATTTCCCCACCTACAACGCCCGGAAAGGGCCGCTCACCACGCGAAGGATCGCCGAGCGGCCAATTTCCCCACCTACAACGCCCGTAAATGGCCGTTCGCCGGGACGGCCGGGCGGGTTCAGCGGTCGCGGTCGACGAGGCCCTTGGCGGCGAGTGACAGGGCCTCTCGGCGGGCCGGCGAGCCCGGGAGGGCGGCGATGGCGTTCTGGGCGCTGTCGATGCGGGCGTACGCCTGGGCGCGCACGTCCTCGGTGGCGCCGGTGGCGATGATCTGGTCGCAGAGCGCGTCGGCGGCGGACACGTCGAGCGAGCGTAGGTCGATGGCGGCGATCGCCGGATTCGTGGCGGCCGCGAGGGCCAGTGGCAGCGTGACGGTGCCGTCGAGGAGGTCCGTGCCGCGGGCCTTGCCGGTGATCGCCGGGTCGCCCTCGATGTCGAGGAGGTCGTCGAGCATCTGGAAGGCGACGCCGAGGTCGCAGCCGATGCCGCCGGCGAGATCGGTCGAGAGGTCGCCGTGGAGGGCGCCGATGCGGCAGGCGGCGTCGAAGAGGGCGGCGGTCTTGCCGATCACGCGCTGCTCGTAGCGGGCTGGGGTGATGTCGAGGCGGTAGGCGTCGGCGCGTTGCATGAGCTCCCCGGCGGCCAGGCTCGAGGCGGCCGCGGCGAGGACGCCGGCGACCGGGGCCTCCGCGTGCTGGGCGACGGCCTCGAAGGCGGCGGCCAGCAGCGCGTCGCCGGCCCCGGTGGCGGCGACGGGGCCATTCTGCGACCAGATGGTCGGGACACCGCGGCGCAGTGGGGCGCGGTCGAGGACGTCGTCGTGGACGAGCGTCGCCACGTGGACGAGCTCGATCGCCGCGGCGGACACGAGGAGGGAGCTCTCGTGGGCCTGCGCAGCGGCGATCCCGCTGGCGACGTCGGGGGTGGGATCGGTGGGACGGTCGGAGTCGCCGGCACGGGTGGCGGTCGAGCCGCCGCCATGGTCGGCGGTGGAGTCGCGGGCACGGTCAGGGTCGGCGGGGGCGTGCTCGGCTCGACCGTCGGCATCGTGCAGCGCAGCCACGCCGAACTCGGAGGCATCGCGAGGGTCGCCCGCGAGCAGCAGCGCGAGGAGGGGTCGAAGCCGCTTACCGCCTGCCGCGACGACGGAGCTGGCGCGCTCGCCCGTGGCACCTGGGATCTCAGCGACGAGTTCGGCGACGAGCGCGTTCACCGCGGCCGCGCGCTCGGCCAGGAGGTCGCCACCGGCGGCGAAGACCGAGGCGACGGTGGGGGGAACGGCGCTCATGCAGGCGTCACCCGTCGATTGTCGCAAACTGCCACTTGCCGCAGGCGGCCGACGCTGGCGAGAGGGCGGCCGGGGCTCGCTAGGTGCGGGTTGCGCAACGCGGCGACGCTGCGCAGCGCGGGGGTGGTGTCGAGGCGGCGCGGATCCGTGCTGTTGGCGTCGAGGCGGCGGCGGCCTGTGTCGTTGGCGTGGCGGCGGCGCTCTGCGCCGTCGGCGTAGGGGCGGCGACGCACCGAGCCGAGGGCGCGTAGGCGGCGGCTCACTGCGCCGAGGGCGCGGAGGTGGCGGCTCACTGCGCCGAGGGCGCGGAGGTGGCGGC
>JAURVW010001440.1 GCA_030655275.1 Solirubrobacteraceae bacterium | reverse complement strand
AAATCGGTGACGGTGGAGTAGTCGCCATCGGGGCAATGGCCCCTCGCGCTCTCCTCCTCCTGCTGCCCCGACCCAACGCCGTCGTCGGCGCGGCATTAGAGTCCGGCACATGTCATCAGGTCAGTCCACGCCCTCCGGCGGCGACACGGACGCTGCGCTCGCAGCGGTGCGGCCGCGGCGACGCGCCTGGTGGTCCCGCGCGCTGTTCGTGCTGGTCGGCTCGGTGCTGCTGCTGCTCACCGGACCGCTGGCGGTGCTGGCCTTCGGCGACGTGGATCTCGAGCGCCATTGGTACGAAGGCAGCCAGGACCGCGTTGGACTGGCTCCCGATGCGGCGACGGTGCACGAGCCCATGGTGCAGGTCTACGGCGCGCGCACGGTGCGCTGGCGCGGTGCCTTCGGCATTCACCCGTGGATCGCCGTCAAGCGCAGCGGCGCGAGCGAGTGGACGACCTACCAGATGGTCGGCTGGCGCAGTTGGAGCGGCGGCGATGGTGTCGTCGAATCCAGCACCGATGCGCCCGACCGCCGCTGGTACGGCGCCGAGCCGATGCTGCTCGCGCAGCGTCGCGGCCCCGGGGTGGACGCCCTGATCGATCGCATCGAGGAAGCGGTGCGCAGCTACCCCTGGTCGCGCAGCTACCGGATCTGGCCCGGGCCGAACAGCAACACCTTCGCCGCCTGGATCGCCCGCCGGGTTCCGGAACTCGGCCTCGACTTGCCCGCCACGGCGATCGGCAAGGACTACCTCGGACCGACGACGCTGCTGGCCCCGGCGCCGAGCGGCACGGGCTGGCAGCTTTCCGTGTTCGGCCTGCTGGGCGCGACGGTGGCCCGCGCCGAGGGCCTGGAGCTGAACCTGCTCGGCCTGAACGTCGGCATCGACGTGGATGACCGGCGCTTGAGGCTGCCCGGCGTCGGTTTCTGGCCCGGGCCCGTGGACACGACGAGCGCGGCGCCACCGCCGGGGACGACGCCCGCCCCGCCTTGAGCGTTGCAGAGGGTCGCGTGCCGGCCAAGCGGTCAAACGCCGAGTGCGGGCGGCGGCCCTGACACCGCGAAGCGTTCGGGTTCAACGCTTCTTCATCTCCAGCAAAGCCCGCAGCGTCACCCGCGTCGCATCGTCGTCCGGCCGGCTGCGGTGCGCGATGCCGAGCGACCGCGACAGCGCCGGCCGG
>JAURVW010000984.1 GCA_030655275.1 Solirubrobacteraceae bacterium | reverse complement strand
AAAGCTGGCTTTGGGTGCGCGGTATTCGCTTTTCTCGAAGGTACACTTGCCTAGCATCTTGATCAATGCTTCACCGGATAGTGCAGGCTCTTGTTTCCAGAACAGGCCGCTCTTTTTGTCGCCGTTGCCGAGGATGGTTGCTTCAAGTTCCACGCTTGCATGTGGGTTATTGAACTTTTCACGTTGATGATCGAATAACTTCTTCAGTTCCTCGGCAAGCAGGACACGCGAAAGCGCCTTGCTGTAATCGCCATGCTTGTTGCGCTGCGCATCTGGGAATTCTTTCAGCACCATCTCGGCGGCGGTGCGGTACTTCTTGGCATCCATCAGTTTTTTCGTGCCCGCGAGCCCCTTTTTGACTTTGCCGCCTTCGTTATCGCTTTCAGCGGCCTTTTCTTCGGCTTTGCTGATCCAGTGGAAGCCGCGATGCTTGCACAAATGGTAGAGCACACGCGCCCACTCTTCAGCTTCGAGCTTGCGGTCAAGCGCATCCACGCGCAGTTGCCAGGGCCGTGCAGCGAGTGTGCCTTTCTTGGGTGATTGTTTGAGTAAATTCACATCGCTAATTATGCCTTCGCGCTTTAGCAACCTCGCTAGCTTGGTGAGCCGCCAAGCGCGACGGCGCAGGCGACGACGCATGAGCCGAGCTGTACGGCGGGCAAGATTGAGTGATTCGCCTTCCTTGGCTGTTTCCGCCTTATCGAAGGCGCGCACGCCGAGGTCTATGATGCGGTTTTCGCCCAGCACCGTCCAACCCACTGAAGCAATGCCGATGTCCAACCCAATTGTGATGGGACTATCTATTTTTTGCTTGCTTGTCATGCGAATTCTCCCTGATAATGCAACCGTTGTAGCTCATCCGGGGTGAGAGCCGTTGCTACAATAAAGAATCGAAAGATTCTGTATCCGCCCGGTGGGGAAACCCATCGGGCTTTTTATTTTTTATGCCGTAAGTTTTGTGTCAAAGCAACACTGAGCAGTAGATTATGTCGGGTTCACCACTATAGCGGCTTAACCAGATCTACAGGTGCAAGTCCGTCTTGAATTACCGACCACCGTGTACCGCGATAAGACCCTTCATGCCTGCTTGCTCAAGC
>JAURVW010001431.1 GCA_030655275.1 Solirubrobacteraceae bacterium | reverse complement strand
AGCGGCTACAACATTTTCACGCAGTACGGACGACAGGGTGCCCAGACACTAACGGGAGGCCTCAAGGATCCAGGAATCATCGTAACAAGCCTCGTGGCTGCAACCCTCGAAATTGAACTCGTGGCAGGAGCCATCCCGGCTGACCGTATCGCGCTGATGACCGTGAGTGCGGCAGGCGTCCCTATCGAGATGCCGACTTCAAAACGGGGCTACAATACCTACGTCCCTGCCGACTGGACAACCGCACCGGTTGCCACCGACCTTATCTATGTCGTGGACACGAAAGTTCTCGTGGGCGCTGACATCGAGAGCACCGCCGCGATATACAAGGCTGTCAACCACTGGGTGCCGGACGATATCGCGGGTGTAATCACGCCGATGGTCGTCACGTAGTGTGCTTCCTTCTTCCCGGTTCCCTTTTTTATCCGTTGCCTCTGATGGGAAGCAACGAGATAAACATAGCCGCCTGGTTCTTTTTGTATTTGGCGCTCTGCGCGCTGCTGGGTGTAAGGATCTCAATATTCATCACGTCGCAGAAGGGGGGCTGGATGGTGATTTGCCGCTCGTCAAGGCAGGAAAATGGTACGACCTCGCCTTTGTTGACGAGGATGATGAAGTGGTTCTTGTCGAAATTATGCGAACTTATCGGAAGGTGAACCGTGGCAAAAATCCCCCTTTGTAAAGCCCCCGTCGCGCTGGAGAGCGGATTCGGGCATTGGGACGCAACGCGGGGGCGCGATGGGGGCCTGTGTCAGGTTGTAGTCGATACTCCCCAAGGCCTCGTTTACAAGGAGAAAACCCGCGCGGTCCGCAAACGTTCCCCAAAACAAATTGCGCGCGGACAGCGGTACTGCGACTGCGACGAGAAATGGAAAGAAATGTCGATCGCGAAGATGCAGCGCGTCAGGAAATGGTATCTCTGGACCTACAATCTGAAATCAACCAACCTCTCGAACTATCACATCTGGATGCGCGTCTGCCTGAAGGGGTGGCTCGAAGGCGACCTTTTCTTCCCGTTCTGCTGGGCTGGAAAATACCGATACCTCAACGACACTGGCGAAATTCTCCCCGCCCGTCGTGTCTGGTTATTGGACGTGCCGTGGCTCGATTCCGAAGGCACAGACAACGAAGTGCACCAACTCCGGGGATTACGGATGGATGACCACCCCGTCCCCCGAATCGTGATCGCTCCTGGGACTCTCGAGATCTCCGGTCCATCGCTGCAGCCGGGGTCTTACATTGAGTATATGGTGTATGCGTACGCGGACCTCTGAATGACCTTTTGTTGGACGATCTACGCGGCAAAGGCCACTGCTGCTCAATTGGAAAACCTCCTGGCCGCGGTCATGCTGCATTATTTCCCCCGCTGCCCGTTGGATGCGAAGGGATTTGTGGCGTTCCCCGTCTGGATAAACCTCA
>JAURVW010001414.1 GCA_030655275.1 Solirubrobacteraceae bacterium | reverse complement strand
ACCGCCATGGCGGGAGCGTATCCCGCCGGGCGCGCACGCCGCGACGGAGACACGGAACGAGGCAACGACGCTGTCCCGGCGCCGCGCCCCGTTCCGTCTCTCCGCCGCGGCGATCTGCCGCGTCAGCCCGAGACGGGGGCTTCGGTGGCGCCGATGGTAACGGTGCGATCGGTAAGCAGGCCTACCGTGCTGCCGATGAACCCATCCGAGGTAATTCGGGTGAGCACGGCCGGGTCGGTCGAGCGGCCGATCGCGCGGCGTCCGTCGGGCAGGAGCACGAAGATCACGCCGAACTCCGGCGAGCCGTCCCGGCCGAAGAACGCCGTGGCGACCTCGACGGTCCCTCCGCCGGCCTCCGCTGCCTCTTCGGGCGAGGCCACCTCGCGTCGCGCGGGCGCGGGCGTCGGGCGCAGCGTCTCGTAGGGCCGTGCAGGCGCGCTCGTGCCATAGAGGCCATACGCGTGCTTCGTCGCGTACCAGCCGAGCGAGCTCGAGATCCCGAGCGTGCCCGGCACCGCCTCGCGGAGCTCGCGGGCCACGCCGATCACGCCGTGCGTACCGAAGTTGTTGCCCGGCCCGCCGAAGAAGGTCAGCCCACCCGTGCAGGTGAGGGGCCGCGCCGGATCGTCGATGGGGAGCCCGAGCTCCCGCGCCGCGATCTGCACCGCCGACGGAAAGCACGAGTAGAGGTCGACCGGCCCGAGATCGCCGGGCGAGATCCCCGCGTGGAAGAAGAGCGCCTCACCGATCGCCGCGATCGCCGGCGAGCGATCCAGCGACGTTCGCTCGGAGACGAACCACTCGTCGTTGGCCTGCGCGCCGGCGTGCACGTAGACCCAGCGCGACTCGTCGATCCCCAGGCGCCGCGCCGCAGCGACGGAGCAGACGATCAGCGCGCCGGCCTGGTCGACGCGGAAGTTCGCGACCATCAGCTTCGTGTACGGATGCGTGACCTGACGGTTGCCCGGCGTCGCGGTGCGGATGCTCTCGGCGGACCGCGCCTCCTGCACCCAGGCGTTCGGATGCGACGACGCGACCTCGCTGAACCGCGACCACAGCTCCGACGCGACGACGGCCTGCTCGCTCGTCGAGCGACCGGCGGCCGCGCCGATGGCCTGCTCCATGAGGGCGTAGCCGATCACGGGGAGGAGGAACCCGACCTCCGTCTCGGCGGGGGAGTTGCCTGGATGGTCGTCCTCGAGCACCTCGCCGGCGCCGTGTTCGGCGGAGTTCACCGCGTCGCCGAAGCTCTCGAAGGAGGTCTGTTCGCTGTGGAGCGCCTCGGCCCCGCACATCACCGCGACCTCGAGCTCGCCGGCCGCGATGCGCTCGGCGACAGCGTTCACGAGCAGTTGGGATCCGTTGCCCCCGACCATGCTCGAGCGGGCGGTCCTCGCGTCGTGGAGGCCCAGCGCATCGGCGACGGCCCGACCCGGATCGTGGTCGGGCCAGGTGGCCGACGGCGCGACGGCGACGAGCTGTGCGGCCGCGATCAGGTCGGCTGCGCGCTCCGAGAGCTGCATGGTGCCGTCGCCCGGATCCGCGCCGACGGCGTCGAGCGCCGCTGCGCGGACGGCCCTCGCCATGAAGCTCGGGACCGGACCGGCAGGCGTGGTGCCAGGGCGAGCG
>JAURVW010001411.1 GCA_030655275.1 Solirubrobacteraceae bacterium | reverse complement strand
GTGCCGCAGGGCAGCACGCTGACGGTGGTCATTCGCTGATCATCGCCAGCGACAGGATCGGGCAGGGTGGGAGTCGACACTTGGCGCGGACCGCGGGCGAATGCTAGGCTCGGCGCCCATTGCACGTCCCTTCGAGGCCTCGCCGATGCCAGATGACTTTTCCCCCCGCTCCGGCCGGGCGTATTCGCGCTCTTACCGGGAAGAGCAGCAGCGCCGCCGCGCTGCGCGGCGTTACCTGCTGCTCGGCGTCGGCGTGCTGGTCGTCGCCGCCGCGGCGCTGTTCATGGCATGGATGCCCGACGCGCTGCCCGGGCGCCCGGCGGTCGTCGCGGCCGTCGACGACGGCGGGCCGGCCGAACGCACCGCGGCGCTCCCGCCGCTCAACCTGCCGGCCGACGACGCCGCGCACGGTTCGGGCATGGAATGGTGGTACTACAACGGCATCCTCGATGCGGCGAACGGCGAGCGCTATGCCTTCCACGTGGCGGTCTTCGTCGCCACCGGCCTGGTCAAGCACACGGCCATGCACGCCGCGGTGACCGACCTGCAGACCGGCAAGCGCTACGCCAGCCAGACCCGCACCGGCGGGGTGCCCGCGCAGACGGTCGCCAACGGCTTCGACTTCTCGCAGGGGCGCTGGCGCGTCGCGGCGGCCGGGCCGTCGCACACGTTGCGGACCGCGTCCGACGACATGGCGATCTCGCTCGATCTGAAGGACGCGGGTCCGGTGGTCGCGCACCGCGCCGCCGGCTCGAAGACGCCCGGCCTGCTCGACTTCGGCAAGGCCGGCATCAGCTACTACTATTCGCGCCCGCGCATCGCCGCCAAGGGCGACATCGTGGTCGGCGGCAAGACCGTTTCGGTGAGCGGCCCGGTGTGGTTCGATCACCAGTGGGGCGAGTTCGACGCCTCCGCGCTGGGCTGGAACTGGTTCGCGCTGCATCTGGCGAACGGCTCCGACGTGATGGTCTACCAGCTCTTCGACGCCGAGGGCCGCAAGGTCATGACCGCCGGCACGGTGTCCGACGCCAAGGGCGCGGCGCCGCTGAAGAGCGAGGACATCGAACTGACGCCGGGCGCGCGCTGGACCAGCCCCGTGACGCAGATCCCCTACGTCGTCGAGTGGCGCCTGCGTCTGCCTTCGGGCGTCTATGACGTGAAGCCCTTCTACCCGGACGGCGAATTCGATTCGCGCCAGACCACGGCCAATGTCTACTGGGAGGGGCCGGTGCGCGTGAGCGGCGGCGCCGAAGGGCAGGGCTTCCTGGAGATGAGCGGCTACGACCGCCTGGCGAACCTCGCCGCCGGCCGGCGCTGAGCGGCTTTGCGCAACGGCCTGCAGCGAGGCCGGCACGCGCAGCGGCGAGAATGGTCCGCCGCCCCTCGCTTCTTCCTCACCCGCCGCGCAGCGCATGAATCCCGTCCCTCTCCAGCCCGGCCTTCTGGTCCTGCACGGCAACCGCGCCGAAACGCTGGCCGAGACCGTGTTTGCGTGGCTTCGCCGCCAGCCGCTGCAGCCGCTCGAGGAGGAGATCTTCCTCGTGCAGAGCAACGGCGTGGCCGAGTGGCTGAAGATGACGCT
>JAURVW010001410.1 GCA_030655275.1 Solirubrobacteraceae bacterium | reverse complement strand
ACCGCCCACGACGGCCTTGCCGCGAGCGGTGGCCGCGAGGCGGGCTGGACCACTCACGGCCGGCAGCTGCCCGACGGAGCGCGAGGGCGAGCGCACGGCGGAGAGCGCCGCGGCAAAGCGCGAGTCCTCGTCGGCGTGCGTGGAGATCTCCTGGGCGAGCGCACCGGTGACGGGCTGCCCCTCGACGCGGACGACCTCGGCGGCGAGGAGCCGCTCGGCGCGATCGTCGGCGAAGACGGTCGAGAGCGACAGGCCCTCGAGCTCGTCGGTCAGGCGCAGGCGCGCGCGGGCGACCTGTGGGCCCACGTCGCTCGGGTCGATCCCGGCAACCTCCGCGCACTCGGCCTCGGGCAGGCCGAGTTCGCGGAGCGCGAGGAGCTCGCGCTGGCGGCTCGGGAGCGCGAGGAGGGCCGCGAGCGGACCACCGTCGGCGGCGGGGCGACCGCGACCGAGCGCGGCGTAGGCGCCGTTGCGCGCGGTCGAGAGGACGTAGAGGGCCGGCGACGAGTTGCGGGCGCCGAGCAGCGGCAGCCGCCGGACGGTCTTCTCGAACGCCTCGACGACGACGCCATCGGCGACATCACCCGGGCCGAGCAGGCGCTCGGCGAGCAACTGGACGGCAGGGGCGTTGCGTTCGAAGAAGCGGTCGAAGGCGGCGGCGTCGCCCTTGGCCGCCCGGCTGACCAGATCCAGCTCATGGGCCGCGAGTGCTTCGTCGGGACCGGAAGACATGCGCCCGACCATAACGGGCAGATCGGCGCCGCAGGCCCGTCAGGCCGACAGGGTGGGGACCGCGCCAACTGACTCGGAGTCAGGAAGCTCCCAATCCGGCCTCCGCTTGTCTATCATCCGCCCATGCTCTCGCTCCTGACCGGCTTCCCGGGATTCATCGGCACGCGCCTGTCCCGCAAACTGCTCGCCGACGACCCGGACACCACGATCGTCGCGATCGTCGAGCCCAAGATGGCCGCGCGAGCGCGGGAGGTCGCCGCCGAGTTAGATGGCCGCCTCACCGTCGTCGTGGGCGACATCACCGACCCGAAGCTCGGCTTCTCCGACACGCAGTACGCCGACCTCGCCGCGACGGTCCGCCGCGTCTACCACCTGGCCGCGATCTACGACCTCGCCGTCCCGGAGGACATCGCCCGCAAGGTGAACGTCGACGGCACCAAGCACGTCATCGACTTCTGCCGGGCGGCGAAGGATCTCGAGCGCCACCACTACGTCTCCACGTGTTACGTCGCCGGCAAGCGCAAGGGCAAGGTCCTGGAGTCCGAGCTCGACGAGGGCCAGGAGTTCAAGAACCACTACGAGTCGACCAAGTTCGCCGCCGAGACCCTCGTGCGCGCGTCGATGCCCGACGTGCCGACCACGGTCTACCGCCCCGGCATCGTCGTCGGCGACTCCCGCACCGGCGACACCCAGAAGTTCGACGGCCCCTACTTCATCCTGTGGTTCATCCACCGCATGAAGCAGCTCGGCCTCACGGTCGGCAGCATGGGGACCGATTCGGCGACCTTCAACGCCGTCCCGGTCGACTTCATCGTCGACGCGATGGCCGCCTGCACCCAGGACCCGCAGACCGTCGGCGCCACGCTCGCCCTCGCCGACCCGAACCCGCTCACCACGCGCCAGTTCGTGTCGCTCCTCTCCCGCACCTTCGTGCAGCGCGAGCCGTTCGGCCCGAAGATCCCCGACTTCGTGATGAAGCCGTTCCTCGCCGTCAAGCCGGTCCGCAAGTTCTACGGCGGCACCCCCTTCCAGTCGCTCGTCTTCCTGCACCACCCGGTCCAGTACGACACCACCGAGGCCACCAGGCACCTTGCCCGCTCCGGCCTCAAGTGCCCCGGCTTCCACGAGTACGTGCCGGTGATGGTCGACTTCTTCCAGAAGAACAAGGGGAACAAGGCGTTCCAGGCGAAGGCTTAGGGCCTGGGCCGGTACTTGCTGGGTCCGCGGCCGGGGTGGGGTGACCCTCCCCGGGCTACGGGCCCAGCTGTCCGTTTAGCGCCTTGGGGGCGCTAAACGGACATCTGGTCGTTGACCCGCCCTGGGAGGGCCACCCCACCCCGGCCTGGCGCCCTGCGGCGTTCCAGCTTCGGCCCGTGCCGGCGCTGGATGCCGTTGTTCTGGGGCTGCGCCCCACCCTGTCTTCGGATCGGCGCAGGGCGCCGATGGTTGCGGCGGGCCTCTCGGACGTTCCGTCTGCCGCTTCGATGCGCGCTGACACGCGGCGTCGCCGTTCGCGTCGCCGGCGGCGTCGACTGCTCGTCGACTACTGCGTCGAGGTTGGCTTCGCCGGCGGCGTCGACTGCTCGTCGACTACTGCGTCTACCTCGGCGCCGAACGCGCGCCCGCCAGCCCAGGGTGGTCGCAAACCCAAGGCCGCCCCACCACACCGACCACCCCACCGCGGGGTCAGCGAACCCGGACCCGAGCCCGCCCACCAGCCCAGACCCGTCAGAACGGCGGCGAATGAGGCGACGCCCTCCAACCCCGAAGCGAGCGCCGGCCCAGGAACGACAAAGGGCGCTGACAACGCAGCGCCCTAAGCGGGGGACGGGGTGTCCCGTCCGAAGCGAGCCCGAGCCGAAATGTACGTTTATCGCCGCCAGGGCGATAAACGGACATTTCGGCGGTAGCGAAGGACGGGACACCCCGTCCCCCGCGCCGGCCCGCGAGTTACAGCTCCTGGAGCTCCTTGACGATGTCCGCCACCGACGACTTGGCGTCGCCGAAGAGCATGCTCGTCTTGGGGTCGAAGAAGAGCGGGTTCTCGATGCCGGCGTAGCCGGAGCCGCGGCCGCGCTTGAGCACGATCGTCGACTTGGACTCGTTGACGTTGAGGATCGGCATGCCGTAGATCGGGGAGCCCGGATCGTCGTTGGCGGCCGGGTTCGTGACGTCGTTGGCGCCGATGACGAGGGAGACGTCGGTGCGAGCGAAGTCGCCGTTGATCTCCTCCATCTCCTTGAGCTGGTCGTACGGGACGTCGGCCTCGGCGAGGAGGACGTTCATGTGACCAGGCATGCGGCCGGCGACGGGATGGATGGCGTACTTGACCTCCACCCCGCGCTTCTCGAGCTCCTTGGCGAGCTCGCGGACGGTGTGCTGCGCCTGGGCGACGGCGAGGCCGTAGCCCGGGACGATGACGACCTGGTTGGCGTACGCCATCTGGATCGCGGCATCCGACGAGCTCGTGGCCCGCATGACGCCTTCGACGCCCGGGGCGCCGGAGCCGCCACCGGTGTCGCCGCCGCCGAAGCCACCGGCGATGATCGCGGGGATCGTCCGGTTCATGGCGACGGCCATCTGGTTCGTGAGGATCGTGCCGGAGGCACCGACGATCATGCCGGCGACGATGAGCGCGGTGTTGTCGAGCGCGACACCCATCGCGGCGGCCGAGAGGCCGGTGAACGCGTTGAGCAGCGAGATGACGACGGGCATGTCGGCGCCACCGATCGGGAACACGAGCATGAGCCCGAGCACGCCGGTGATCAGCAGCAGGCCGATCACGAAGAGCTCGGACGGCTGGTCGCCCTGGGAGGTCTTCACCGCGATGAACGCGGAGATGCCGAGCGCGCCGAGCAGCAGGATCAGGTTGAAGTACTGCTGGCCCGGGAGACCGCGCGGCTTGCCGTCGACGAGCTCCTGGAGCTTCGCGAACGCGACGTTGGAGCCCCAGAAGGACACGGAGCCGACGATCAGCGCGAACAGCGACGGGATCGCCACCTCGAGGTCGCCCTCGATGTAGGTGCGACGACGAAACTCGATCCACGCGATGAGCGCGACCGTGCCGCCACCGACGCCGTTGAACAGCGCCACCATCTGCGGCATGGCGGTCATCTTGACCTTCTTAGCCGACGCCCAGCCGAGGGGCGCACCGACGATGACGGCGCCGGCGATGACGGCCCAGTCGAGGCCACCGATGCCAAAGCCGGGGATGGCCTCGCCGTCGGGGTCGAGGGCCGGGATGAGGAGCGTGGTGACGACGGCGATCACCATGCCGACCGCAGCGATGCGGTTGCCGCGAACGGCGGTTTTCGGGCCCGTCAGGCCGGAGAGGCCGTAGATGAAGAGCGCGAAGGCCACGATGTAGAGGCCGTAGATGAAGTTGGCGTCGTGGATCAACGACGCGCCGAGCGTGCTGCTCATGAAGACTTCTCCTCGCCCGACTTGGGCGGAGTCGGCTTGCTCTTGAACATCTCGAGCATGCGGTCGGTCACGACGAAGCCGCCGACGACGTTGATCGTGCCGAACACGATCGCGATGAACAGCAGCACGTAATTGAAGACCGATTCTTCGCGGATGGTCTCCGCGAGGACGATCATGCCGCCGAGCACGACGATGCCGTGGATGGCGTTCGTACCGGACATCAGCGGCGTGTGCAGCGTGTTCGGGACCTTCGAGATCACCGCGTAGCCGACGAAGCCGGCCAGCACGAGGATGCCGATGTTCTGGATGAGGGTGCTGGTGCCGGCCTCAGCGGAGGCGGCGACGAGTGCAAGGCTCATGACTACTGGCCTCCGGCCGGGGTCGGGGACGCGACGAGTTCCCTGGAACGCTCGTTGCGGATCTCGCCACCGGCCACGATAGTCGCGCCGTCGACGATGTCGTCCTCGAAGTCGATCTTGAGGTTGCCCTCGTCGTCGAGCAGGATCTCGATGAGCGCGAAGACGTTGCGCGCGTAGAGCTGGCTCGCATGCTCGGAGAGCGTGCTCGGCAGGTTCAGCGGCGCGGCGATCGTCACGCCGTTCTCGGTCTTGTAGGTCTCGCCGGGCTTCGTGCCCTCGACGTTGCCGCCGGCCTCGCCGGCGAGATCGACGATGACGGAGCCGGGCTTCATGCCCGCGACAGCAGCCGCGGAGACGAGGATCGGAGCCTTGCGGCCCGGGACGAGCGCGGTGGTGATGACCACGTCGAAGGTGCCGATCTTCTCGACGAGCTCCTTCTGCTGCGCGGCCTTCTCGTCGTCGGTGAGCTCGCGGGCGTAGCCGCCTTCACCGTCGGCGCCCTTGCCGGCCTCGAGCTCGAGGAACGTGGCGCCGAGCGAGCGAACCTGCTCGGCGACCGCGGAGCGGACGTCGTAGCCGGTGACCTTCGCACCGAGGCGCTTGGCGGTCGCGATGGCCTGCAGGCCGGCGACGCCGACGCCGAGCACGAGCACGGTCGCGGGCTTCACGGTGCCGGCGGCGGTCGTGAGCATCGGGAAGAAGCGGGGCATCTCCTGCGCGCCGATCAGTACGGCGCGGTAGCCGGCGATGTTGGCCTGCGAGGAGAGGGCGTCCATCGACTGCGCGCGGGACGTGCGGGGCACGGCCTCCATCGCGAGGGCCGTGGCGCCGGAGGCGGCGAGACCCTTGATCACGTCGACGTTCGTGAGCGGCTGCAGGTAGCCGACGATGGTCTTGTCGGCCGAGAGCTTGCCGAGCTCGCCGGAGGACGGCGGCGCGACCTTGGCGATCAGGTCCGCAGACCACGGATCGCCGATCTTGGCACCAGCAGCCTCGTAATCGGCGTCGCTGATCGAGGCGGTGATACCCGCACCCGACTCCACGATCGCCTCGACGCCCTTGGACGCCAGCCTTTT
>JAURVW010001408.1 GCA_030655275.1 Solirubrobacteraceae bacterium | reverse complement strand
TTGCCGCCAAGGGCGTTGCGGTGCCGCTGCCCGCGCGGCCTGGCAAGTAGCGGCCGGCCCGGGCTCGCTGCCCGGGCGAGGTCATGGCGTCCGGACTCGGTCGACGCCGTCAGGTGGGTCCGGCGCCGGAGCGCAGCGTCGCGGCCACCGCGGCCGTGTCGTCGCGGTACGGCAGGTGGCCGGTGCCGAGCACGACGTGCCGCGCCCAAGGGAGCTGCTCCTCCGCACGCTTGGATTGCGTGCGGAACGGGAGGAGGCGATCATGCCGCCCCCACGCGACGGTGACCGGTGTGCCCCGCAGTTCGTCGCCCTCGGAGAAGCGGTAGCTCGAGAACGCGGCGACCGCCGCTCCATAGGCGGGCGCTTCCCAGATCGCGCGAAGCTCTCGTTCGATCGCGTCGGCCGGGACCAGCCCGGGCTTCGCGAAGAGCAGGCGGCCGATCACCGCGCGCGGCGCCCGCGCGCGCATCGCCGCGACGACGACCGGCTTCAGGGGCTGCGGCGCGCCACCGAGCAACCCGAGGACGAGTTGTGCCCAACGGAGCTCCGCCGGCGACCAGAATCCGGCGGGCGAGAATGCCGTGGCGGAGCGAACGGCGCCGCGGCGGGCCAGTTCGAGCGCGATCGCCCCGCCCATCGAGTTGCCGGCCACGTGCGGACGGCCGAGCCCTTCGGCGGCGAAGAATGCCTGGAGCGCGTCGGCGCATGCCGGGATCGTCGGCCGTGCGCCGCCCGGGAGCGGTGGCGACGCCCCGAACCCTGGTGAGTCGCAGGCGATGGTCTCGAAGTCGCGGTCGACGAGGTCGATGACGGGCTGCCACACCTGCCAGAGCTGCCCCACCCCGTGGAGGAGGACGAGCGGTTCGCCAATGCCCTGGCGATGGTGGTTGATCGACGGCGCCGGGTGGTCCACGACCACGACGCTATCGCCGGGGCGATTCAGGCCGCGGCGACGATCATGCCGTCTTCGTCCATCGCGTTCGTCGGCTGCATCTCGGACTCGTCGAGCTCGCGGAGCTCAGAGCCCCGGGCCACGGGTTTGACCCCTGCCTCGGCGTCGCCGAGATCGACGTCGAAGCGATACCAGGCCAGCTCCCACGCGATGGTGATGCGGACGATCACACCCTCCGTCGCGGAGGGACGCACGGCGACGACGGGCGCGCCGAGCGACTTCGTGATCCCGGCCATGCGGTGCGGCAGCCCGGATGCGTTGAACATCTCGATGGCGCGCTCGATCTTGAGCTCGACGTTCGTGGGCACGCCGTGGACGTCGCGGCGAGGCGTGCTCGGGATCGATTTCGCGGGGCGGTCGTCGCCGCCGGAACCGCCGCGGGCGTCGTCGTAGGCGCCCGACCCGACCGGACGGCGCGAAGGCGCTTCACCGCGGAAGCGACGCAGCAGCGACTTGCGGTCGCGGCGGCGGACGGCGACCTGGGTGTTGTCGGCGACGCCCTCGCGGATCCAGCCCTCGTGGACGGCCCGCGGCTCGCAGAGCTCGCACACCTTCACGGTGCGGCCGTCGGCGATGAACCCGACGGGCGTCTCGCCGCGAAGGAGGGTCCGCCGGCAGATTTCGCACACGATCGGCTCGTGTGCGGTGATGATCTGGCGGGGCTTCATCGAGCGAGAGAAGGTAGCAGGAACCACCAGTGCGCCCTACGTTCGCAAACGCCCGGTCGTGGAGCCTTTTCGAAGACGGTTCACCGGCGGCGCGCAAACGCGCCGACCGGACCTATTCCTCGTCTTCGGCCTGGATGCGCGAGCGCAGTCGCAGCACGGCCTTCGTGTGCAACTGGGAGACGCGGGACTCGGTGACGCCGAGGACCTCGCCGATCTCGCGGAGGGTGAGGTTCTCGTAGTAGTAGAGGGCGATCACGAGCTTCTCGCGCTCGGGAAGCCGCTCGACGGCCCCGGCGACGCGCTCACGCATCTCGTTCTGGTCGACGAGCGACGCGGGGTCCGGGGAGTCGTGGTCCTGGATCGTGTCCAGGAGGGAGATCGAGTCGCCGGACTGGTCGCCGGAGCCCCAGAGCTCGTCGAGGGCGAAGAGCGTCGTCGACGACACCTGCATGAGCGCGTCACGGAACTCCTGCTCCGTCATCTCGAGCTCGGTGGCGAGCTCGGAGTCGGTCGGCGTGCGGCGCAGGCGATGCTCGAGCTTCTGGTGGGCGCGCTCGATCTCGCGGGCCTTGGAGCGCACGGAGCGCGGCACCCAGTCGAGGGCGCGGAGCTCGTCGATGATCGCGCCGCGGATGCGGGCGTTGGCGAAGGTCTCGAACTTGATGTCGCGGCGCGGGTCGAAGCGCTCGATCGAGGAGATCAGGCCGACGAGCCCGTAGGAGATGAGGTCGGCCTCCTCCACGTGCGACGGAAGGGAGGCACCGATCTTGCCGGCGATGTACTTGACCAGCGGCGAGTAGGCGATGACGAGGTTCTCTCGCGCGCGCTTGTCGTCGTTCTGCTTGTAGCGGCGCCACAGGTCGCGCAGCTCAACGGTCTTCGTGGAATAGGAGGCCATAGGTGTGTTCGTGAATGCGCCGATGGGTCGGCGTTAGCTCCGTGGATGAGATCGGGCGTACGCCTCGCGCACCCGGCGCGATTCAACACGAGTGTAGACCTGCGTCGTACCGATGGATGCGTGACCGAGCAGATCTTGGATGGCCCTTAGGTCGGCACCTCCGTCGAGAAGATGAGTCGCATAGGAGTGACGAAGTGCGTGGGGCGACACCGGGCCACCCTCGATGCCGGCCCGTTCGACCCAGCGGGTCAGGCGCCGGCGCACGTCGGACGTGGACAGGCGGCGTCCGGTGCGCGACACGAGCAGCGGCCCGCGGGATGCGTCGGTGACGATCCGGGCTCGGCCGCGCTGCAGCCAGGCGAGGGTCGCGAGCAAAGCGGGTTCACCGATCGGTACGGCGCGGGTCTTGTCGCCCTTGCCGTGCACGCGGAGCGTTTCGCGGTCGCTGTCGACGTCGGCCACGTCGAGCCCGACGAGCTCCTCGGCGCGCAGGCCGCAGCCGTACGCGAGTTCGAACATCGCCCGGTCGCGCAGGCCGAGCGGGCCGGCGCCGCCGGTGGCGTCGAGCAGTCGACCGGCGTCGGGTGCGGAGAGCACGCGCGGGAGGTGGTCGCCGCGTTTGGGTGAGCCGAGTCGTTGGGCAGGGCTGACGTCGATGAGGCCGTGTTCGCGCAGGACGCCGAAGAGTGCGCGGATGGCGGCGACGCGGCGGGCGACGGTGGAGGCCGAGAGGCCGCGCT
>JAURVW010001407.1 GCA_030655275.1 Solirubrobacteraceae bacterium | reverse complement strand
GGTGGCGGCCGACCTTGGCCGTAAAGGCAGCGATCGCCTCGCCGTTGATGACCAGCGTGCTCGCCGTGACCGACCGGGCCTGTTCCTGCGCCGCGCGGATCCGAGCCTCCATCGCTTCGCGGTTGGAGTAGGCCTCGCCGTCGCCGGGTTCCGCAGCCTCCAAGCCGAGCTGGAAGGCCATGTCACCGGAGATCATCGACTCGCGGTGAGCGTCGCTCGGATCGTTCTTGGGGTGCTGCCCGAACCAGGTGCCGACCTTCGCCCACCTCACGTCGTCGCCATAACGAATGACCAGCGACCGAAACGCCCGGCTCTCGTCGCCCCGCTCCCCCTCGGGCCAGATGCTGTGCTCTGACCACCGTGCCGACGCAACCTCCACGCCCGTCAGCGCGAAGAATGGACGGCCCTCGTGAAGCAAAGCGCGCTCGAACTGCGCTGCTATCTCCGCTTCGGTCGGCAACGGATCAAGACCGCCGGGCGGAACCGGCCCGGGCTTGCGCGGCGGCTGCATGCGGGGAAGCCTAATTCGTCCAAAGGGGTGCGTCGCCAGCCGTCCGACGGATGTCGCGGCCTGACGATCAGTCCTCGAGGCCGCCGAGTGCCAGCCCGGCGCCGAGGCCGATCATGGTCACGCCGCTCGCCCCGCCGATGACTTCCAAGCGGCGCGGCGAGCGCACCAGCCAGGTCCGTGCGGTGCCGGCGGCCTGCCCAGCAGGTGCTCGGTCGGCAGCATCCGACCAACGAACGCCTGGCGGCAACCCATGGCGGCGGCGGGCGGTTCAGTCGCCTGCCCGCCGGAGCTCGAGCCGGCTCGGCCTGTCCTAGCCGGCGGGGTGCGTCGCGGCGGCGAGGTTGCGGATGAGGTCATCCTGCGTTTGACCGTGGACGATGTGGCGCCACATCGGGGTGTTTGGTGCTGACCGCCATGACTCGCTGAGCGGGCTGTTGTCGACGGTGTCGAATCCGAGTTGGTCGTACAAATGAGTGACGAACGAGACGGCGTCGGGGTGGTTGCTGGAGACGGCCAAGGCCAAGCGGTCGGGTGCGCCGGCGGGTCTGCCTTGCGCGAGGAGGCTCGGAGCCTGGACGTGGGTGAAAGCCTTGACGATCTTCGATGTCGGTAGCTGTTGCTGCCTGAGTTCGTGGACGGTGGTCACGCCGGAATCGATCATCGGGTAGTGGCCGTCGCGCCAGGCCATGTAGTTGTTGGTATCCAGGACGATCTTTCCAGCGAGCTCGTCGACCGGCATGTCGTTGACGAGCTTGAGTGCAACGGCGATCACGACGACGTCGCCGTCCGATGCCGCTTCCTTGGCGTGGGCGGCACGGGCGGAGGGCCCGAGGTCGGAGATCAGGGCGGCGAGGGTTTCGGGGCCACGGGAGTTGGCGATGACGATCTCGTACCCGTTCGAGATCGCGGCGCGCGCGATCTGGCTGCCGACTTCGCCGGCGCCGATGATGCCGATCGTCGTCATGCCGGGCGGGCCGTGCGGTCGCCGGCGGTGCGGGTCGGGAGGGTCGCAGAGCCGAGGATCGCGAGCTTCTCGGCGTTGCTGGTGCCGGCGTCGGGGTGGTAGATCACGAGCATCAGGTGGTCGGTGCCGTTGATGGAGAGCCGCTCGCGGTTGAGTGTGAGGGCCCCGACCTGCGGGTGCAGGAGCTGGATCGGAGTTCCGCGCTGGCTGCGGATCTCGTGGCGCGCCCAGAGCTGCCGGAACCTGGCGCTGGCGAGCGAGAGTTCCCCGGTGAGTTCGATGAATCGCGGGTCGTCGATGTCGCTGCCGACGGCCTGGCGGAGGTTCGCGATGTAGCACTCGGTGACCGTCTCCCATTCGGCGTGCAGTGCCTGCTCGGCCGGATCGATGAAGAGGTCGCGCAGCTGGTTGCCCCCGCGCGTGAGGCTGGGTGAGAGGGCCAGGGCGGCGTCGTTGGAGGCCAGGATGTCGAAGTAGCGGTCCTCGATGAACGCGGGTTGCGAAAGCGACGCCATCAACTTCAGAGCGCCGGCCGGCGGTGTCTCCTTGCGAGCCTTGCGCCTGCGCTGGCGGGACGGCGCTGAGACGAGCGTGAGCAGGTGGGCGAAGTGGTCGTCGTCGAGCTGGAGGACCTGGGCGATCGACTCCAGTACCTGCAGCGATGGGTTGCGGTCGCGGCCCCGCTCGAGCCGCAGGTAGTAGTCGGAGCTGACGCCGGCGAGCATCGCGACCTCCTCCCGCCGCAGACCCGGCACGCGCCGAACCCCGTACTCCGGGATGCCGACCTGCTCGGGCGTCACGGCCTCCCGTCGTGCGCGCAGGAACTCACCGAGGACGTTGGCGGACCGGGTCATGGGTTCAGCGTAGATCGGTCATGGAGCACCAGAGGGGGTCCTGTCACCCCCCAGGCTGAACGGGGCCCTGGCTGGGCCGGGCGAGCTTTCCTACCGTCTCGGGACGCGGCTCGATCCGCCCGCCCGACCCAAGAGGACCCCACGAATGACCGTCACCTTGATCACTGGTGCCAACAAGGGCATAGGCCACGCGACAGCCCGGCAACTCGCGGAGCTCGGCCACACCGTCTACGTCGGGGCACGCGACGCAGAGCGCGGCGAGCTGGCAGCGCGCGAGATCGGCGCCCGGTTCGTGCAGCTCGACGTGACCGACGACGCGTCCGTGAGCGCCGCACTGGCCACCATCGATGGGGCCGAGGGCCGCCTGGACGTGCTGGTGCACAACGCCGGAGTGCTGGAGACCGGACTCGACGGCCCTGCCGCATCGCGTTCGTTCGAGGTCAACGCGATCGGGATCGTGCGTGTGACGGAGGCCGCGTTGCCGCTGTTGGAACGGTCGGGCGACCCACGCGTCGTGACCGTTTCCAGCAGCATGGGCTCGTTCTGGGCGGTCACGACGCCCGAGCGACCGGAATTCGGGATGCCGTTGGCGCTCTACGCCGCGTCGAAGGCGGCGGCGACGATGCTCACGCTGCAGTACGCCAAGGCGCACCCGAACGTCAGGTTCAACGCCGTTGAACCCGGCACCACCGCCACGGACATGACCGCCGCGTTCGGTATCGGACGTCCGCCAGGCGAGAGCGCCGCCGTGGTGGTGCGGGTCGCGACCCTGCCTCCCGGCGGCCGGACCGGCACCTTGCAGGACGAGCACGGTGAGCTTGCGTGGTGAGCGTGCGCGAGGCCGAGGCGGCGGGCCGCGCTCGTCGGCTCCCGTTGCGCAATCTTCCGCAACGGCGACCGGATCTCGAGTCCGGGCTGTGGGCGACCGAAGCCGCCCACAGTCCATGAACTCAACCTTCCAACGAACCCGCGGTCACCTGCGTCTCGGCCCGCGCGCCAGCGCTCGAGCACCTTCACCGACAGCGGCGCACGGGCGGCGCCGTCGGCGATGAAGTCGCCGTAGGCGAGCTTGCCGGCCCCGATGGAGGCAGCGTCTCGTGCCTTCTTGGCGAGTCGCCGTGGTCCCAGCGTCGGCGACATTCATACGCCGCATTCAACTGGCGCGGGCCGCTCTCGCAATACGGGGACCTTCGGACGACGCGGACGGACCGGTCCGCCCTGTCGTCACGTCCCCAATCGCGGGGCGAGGTAGGGCGCCGTACGGCTCCCCTCGTGGGCACCGACCGTCGCCGGGGTGCCGGCCACCACGATGGTGCCGCCGGCGTCTCCGGCGCCGGGGCCGAGGTCGATGACCCAGTCGGCGCCGGCGACGACGTTCATGTCGTGCTCGACCACGACCACGGAGTCACCGGCGTCGACGAGCGCGTGCAGCTGACGGGTGAGGAGCTCGACGTCCGCGGGGTGCAGGCCGGTCGTGGGCTCGTCCAGCAGGTAGAGGGTGTGGCCGCGGCGCGCACGCTGCAGCTCGGTCGCCAACTTGATCCGCTGGGCCTCCCCGCCGGAGAGCTCCGTCGCCGGCTGGCCGAGGTGCAGATAGCCGAGGCCGACATCGCGCAGCACCGTGAGGCTGCGGTGAGCCGCCCGCACGTCCTCGAAGAAGTCCGTGGCGGCATCGACGGTGAGTTCCAGCACCTCCGCGATCGTGCGCCCCCTGTAGGTGATCTCGAGCGTTTCGGGGTTGTAGCGCGCGCCGTGGCAGGTCGGGCACGCCGCGTAGGTCCCGGGCAGGAAGAGCAGCTGGACGGCCACGAACCCCTCGCCCTGGCAGGTCGGGCAGCGGCCCGCGGCGACGTTGAACGAGAACCGTCCGGCCGTGTAGCCGCGGGCCTTCGCCTCGTCCGTCGCCGCGAACACCTTGCGCACGGCATCGAACAGACCGGTGTAGGTCGCGAGGTTCGACCGTGGCGTGCGGCCGATCGGCTTCTGGTCCACGCGCACCAGCCGATCGAACGCTTCGAGTCCGCGCGCATCCACGCCCGCCCCGGCCCCTTCGGACGTGAGCGTCGGATCGTCGTCGTCCTCGACCACCTCCGGCTCCATGCCGAGATGGCTCGCGACGAGATCGGCCAGCACCTGCGTGATGAGCGTCGACTTCCCCGAGCCCGACACGCCGGTGACCGCGGTGAAGACGCCGAGCGGGACGTCGGCATCGACGCCCTCGAGGTTGTTGCGCGAGATCCCTCGCAGGTGCACCCAGCCACGGGGTTCGCGCGGGGTGCGGGGCGGCTCGGGCTCCGCGAGATCCGGAAACAGGAACTGCCGCGTCGCCGATTCCTCGACATCACGCAGCCCCTCGACCGGTCCGCTGTAGAGCACCTGTCCCCCGCCCTCACCGGCGCCCGGCCCCACGTCGACGATCCAGTCCGCGCGGCGCACGACATCCATGTTGTGCTCGACGACGAAGAGGGAATTACCGGCTGCCTGGAGCTGGTCGAGCACGTCGAGCAGCGGCTCGGCGTCGGCCGGATGCAGTCCCGCGGACGGTTCATCGAGCACGTAGACGACGCCGAACAGCCCTGAGCGCAGCTGCGTCGCCAGGCGAAGGCGCTGCAACTCTCCGGGCGACAGCGTCGGGGTGGCGCGCGAGAGCGCGAGGTAGCCCAACCCGAGATCCAGCAGGACCTCGATGCGTGCGATCAGGTCGGCGGCGATCATCACGGCGACCTCGCTCTGCTCGCCAGACGTCGACGACCGCCAGGCCGCCTCCGGCACCGAGATGTGGGCGGTCGGCCGCAGCACCCCGGCGAGTTCCTGGAGCGAGAGCGCTGCGAGCTCGGCGATGGTCTGCCCTGCGAAGGTGACGGCGAGCGCTTCGGGACGCAGCCTCGTGCCATGACACACCGGGCACGGCAGCACGTCGACGTACTGCAACACCCGACGGCGCATGGTCGCGCTCTTGGACTCGAGCAGCGTCGTCATCACGTGGCGCCGGGCGCTCGTGAAGGTGCCGTTGTACGAGTACCCGGCCGTCACGTTGCGGTGCAGCGGGCGCACGGCGACCGTCGGCTGCTCGTCGGTGAAGAGCAGCCAGTCGCGCTTCTCGGCGGGCAACTCGTTCCAGGGAACGTCGATGTCGTAGCCGAGCGTGGTGAGGATGTCGCGCAGGTTCTGCCCCTGCCAGGCGCCCGGCCAAGCCGCGACGGCGCCCTCGCGGATCGTGATCGATCCGTCGGGCACCATCGTCTGCTCCGTCGCGCGATGCACCTCGCCGAGCCCATGGCATTCGCGGCAGGCACCGATGGCCGTGTTCGGCGAGAACCAGTCGGAGTCGAGGACCTCATCCGCGTCCGGCGGGTAGCTGCCGGCCCGCGAGAAGAGCATCCGCAAGGAGTTCGACAGCGTGGTGACCGTGCCGACGGTGGA
>JAURVW010000983.1 GCA_030655275.1 Solirubrobacteraceae bacterium | reverse complement strand
TTTTGAAGCGTTTTCCCTCTGCAAAACCACCTTCGGCTCTCTCGGATCCGGCACCCTCTTGAATTTTTGCCCCCTTTTTTGAAACATTTTCGCTGCCGAAAAACCCTATCTCTCGCAACTCAGACGTGTTTGCTGATACAATTTTTACCCCGAAATAACGTTTGCTCTTAAATTTTCACCGTTTTTCATACTCTTTCTCCGATCGTAATAATTCGTAATTCGCGTTTTCGTTATGCTGATTCCTAATTTCACCTTTATTACGTTTAATGATCTCTTAGATTTCACTTTGTCCTGGTCGATCTTATTCTGTTCCGCCCCCTGTTTTTGTTATAATTTCTTTTGTATTACGCATTTTGTTTGCTTTGTGAAACTCCACACACGCTGAAAGCCCTTTTGTTTCGTGTTTGTCGGAACAATTATACTGTTTAGTTACATTTTCGTAAATTTTGGCTATCGCACTTACGATTTTTAACCACCGTACTCAAAATTTTATAATTCAATTATATACCTTTTGTATTTTAAACATTCAACAATGTATTATGTGTAAAGCGAACTTGCGGAAACCGCTTTCGTTTTGCAGGATCTTGCTGCATTGATTTTACACTCATTTCAACTGGTTTTAAACATTATTAATTGTATCTTTTCTTTGTGGAATCCATTTACTTTGCGCTTTTATTATTCCTTCATTGAATTAACGAATTGCTTATGCAAGACAGTTAGTGTAGAAACCACACTTTTCGGCTTTCGCCAGGACTAAAAGCCCCTCGTTCTATTTGCTCAACGGTCAAACAATATTTTGTGCACTCACTACTTTTGATCTGACTTTGTTCTTGCCGTAACTTTCGAAATAGTCTGTCATGTATAGTGTCAAAGGCACTACGCGGAAACCGCGCATTCGGCTTTTGCCAGGATTTAGATCCCTCGTTGATTTTACATCACAACGGCACTAACAATAGATTACTTAAAACAAGTTTAATTACCACACTTATTGATTTGTGAAAAATAGAAACACTTTAAATTGTGCCTTTAAGAAACTTTACCTCTTTCCGTTACAAGACTATTTTTTAATTATTACGGTTGATTTTTGCGTTTTTGCGCCCCCCCGGAAATGTGCGGCCAGTCCTTATCTTCCCTTAAAGAATTCGCACTTTTGGGGCTTTTTTGCCTGTTTTTGGTGTTTTTGATCCCCCCGGAATTGTATAGCCGTCATATCTTTCTTAAAGAATTCACGTTTTTGGACCTTTTTTAGGGTTCTTTTTTTCCAAACAACACCCGTCAATTTTTGTTTAATCCGGGTCGTTTTTGTTGTTTTTTTACCCCCCCGAAATGTGTAGCCCGTCCTTATCTTTCCTTAAAGAATTCGCATTTTTGGGACTTTTTTGCCTGTTTTTGGTGTTTTTGGACCCCCCCGGAAATGTGTAGCCCGTCCTTATCTTTCCTTAAAGAATTCACGTTTTTGGACCCCTTTTTGGGGTCCTTTTTTGCTTAAAAACCTCATTTTTTTGACTATTTCGGGTCGAGTTTATGGTTTTTACCCCCCCCCGAAAATGTGTAGCCCGTCCTTATCTTTCCTTAAAGGATTCGCACTTTTGGGGGCCTTTTTGCCTGTTTTTGGTGTTTTTGGACCCCCCCCAGAAATGTGTAGCCCGTCATTATCTTTCCTTAAAGAATTCACGTTTTTGGACCCCTTTTTGGGGTCCTTTTTTGCTGAAAACCGTCATTTTTTGCGAATTCGGGTCG
>JAURVW010001394.1 GCA_030655275.1 Solirubrobacteraceae bacterium | reverse complement strand
GGAGTCGGCGTCGGCGTCGGATCGGGCTTCACGACGACCGAGATGCCGGCCGCGCCCGTGAGCTGGACGAGACCGGCGGCCGGCTCGACCACCGGGCCCCTCGCCACGCAGGCGGCGCCGAAGGCGAGCCAGAGGCTCTTGTCGCCGAGGTCCGTTCCGGCCGGGATCGCGCCCGAGACCGAGACGGCGCCCTCGGCGTCAGCGGTGCCGCAGCCCAGCAGGACGTCGCCCGGCATCATCAGCAGGCCGACCTTCTGGCCTGCTCCGTCGATCTTGCGGAAGCCGGTGCCGTTCACCGTGACGGTGTCGCCGACGCTGGCGGTCTGCGGCGTCTGACGAGCCGCGGTGCGCGGCGTGACCGTGATCGCGACCGACTGCGTGGTGCCGCCGGCCGTGAACGAGAGGATCTTCACGCCGCCCGTGGTGCCGCCGGGAACCGGAACGGCCGCGGTGAAGTCCCCGTTGGCGTTCGTGGTGAGCGCGCTCTGCGTCCCGAAGTTGCGGGCGTTGGCGATCGTCGTGCCGTCGAAGCTGACTGCGACCGGGCCGGCCACGGTCGTGTCGAGGTTGCCGGACACCTTCAGCGAGGTGGCACCGCCGGCCGGGATGAACGTGCCGGGGAAGAAGTCGTCGCCCTGAAAGCCGGTGAGCGGCGCGTCGACGGCATCGATGTAGCCGAACACATTGGAGGCGGCAGCCGGATTGGGCGTCGACCCGGGGGTGCTGAACGCCCCGGCGAGGATGCGCAGCCAGTGCTGACCGGCGTTCGGCCCGGTCCCCGGGCCGACCTTGGCGAGGTTCGCCGGAAGGTCGATCCAGCCCGTGAAATTGCCCGTGTCGTTGTCGGCCTTGAAGGCGACCGTGGTCGGCGACGCCGGCAGGACGTACCGGTCGTCTCCGCCCCAGCCCGCGAGCGTGTCGAGGTTGTCGAGCTTGAACGCGACGACCGGCTGCGAATCACTCGAGGGGCTGGCGCCGACCCAGCCGGTGCCCTTGACAGTGAGGCGCTGCGTGCCCGGGAGCGCCGCGGTGAACTTCTTCGCGCTGAACTCGACGGTTCGTCCGCCCGAGGCCGAGTAGGTGACCGGCGCCGCGGAGGCCGGGGCCGCCGCGACGGCGAACGAGAGCGTGGCCGAGACCGCGGCGACGGCGGCGAGCAGTCGTCCTCTCTGGGGTGAACGGGCGAGGGTCTTCATGGGGGGCTCCTGGAGGAGAGGCGGGGTGGGTCCAGACGGAAGCCGGGTGGAGGGTCCACGCTCGGCGCCATGGCGCGGCAGCGGTTGCGCGCGCGTTCGTCGCCGTCCCGAAAAGGGGGTCGGACGGCGACGTCTTCGGGTAGCCTAACTCCTCCGGCGCGAAAAAGGTTAGGTGGACCTTTCTCACGGTGGGCCAGGCGCGCCGCCGCGCGCTTTCGGGGAGCGCGGCCGACCCGCCGCGTCCCCTCCCGTCGGGGCCCTACGCCTTGAGCGTGAAGGTCTTCGTCGTCGTTGCGTGACCGGCGAGCGCGATCGTCACGACGATCTTCAGCGAGCGGCGCGCCTTCAACAGGCGCTTGCCGTCGGCCGTCAGCTTCAGCACCACCTTTGGTGCCTTGCCCTTGCCGACCCTGACGGTCTTGGCGGTCACGACCGTCACGATCTTCGCCTTGCCCTTCGGCGTGACCTTGAGCTTCGAGAAGCTCTTCGCCCCCACCTTCACGCGCTGACCGGCCGCTCCGGCAGCCAGGGTGAGCTCGACCGAACGGCCCTTCGCCGTCGACTTCACCTTCGTCGCCCCGGGTGCGGTCGGCAGCGGAGCCGGAGTCGGCGTCGGCGCGGAGGTCGGGGCGGGCGTGATGACGGGCGTCGGCACGACGACGGGCGGCGTCGGAGGCACGGCGGTCGGAACCGGAGTCGGCGCAGCCGTCACCTGGATCGTCGCGGCGAGACTGCGCGAGGGCAGGTCGTCCTGGGTTCCCGACACGCACGACGAGCCCGCGAGGAACCGAAGGGTGTGCTCACCCGGCTCCGTGCCGGCGGGGATCGTGATCGAGCCGTTCCCGTTGCCGTCGACGTCGGCCTTCACGCACTCGACGATCGCGCCGGCGTCGACCTTCACGCCGACCTTCTGGCCGGACGTCCCGTCGCCACGCAGGAAGCCACTCACGGAGAACGCGACCTTCTCGCCGGCCTGGACGGTGGAGCTGGAGGTCAGGGTGGCCTTGGCCGCGGCCGTGACCTTCACGATGAGGCCCGCGGACGTCGACGGGCCTCCGGACAACGTGATCCAGTGGTCCCGGGGCACGGTGTCCGCGGAGATGGTGACGGTGGTGTTGATCTCGCCGGTCGACGAAGCGATCAACCCCAGCGCCGTGATCACGCCGCTCACCTGGACGAAGACGCGTTCGCCGGGTGCGAAGCCCTCCGCGAAGATCGGGACCGACCCGCCGGGATAGGAACGTACGAAGGGGCTCGAGATGCGCGCGGCCGTCGCCGAGATGACGACGCTCGCC
>JAURVW010000982.1 GCA_030655275.1 Solirubrobacteraceae bacterium | reverse complement strand
GACCCATCGCTTCGACGAGCGCATGGCCCGCTTCGTGCGCATCGACATCCGTCAGGCCGGCCAGAGCATCTTCGAGCCGCTGGCCCGGATCTTCGAGATCGAGGTCTACGGCACGGGTTCGGCAGCTCCCGCCGCAGCCGGCGCGGGTCTCGAGCAGATCGCGCATTCCGAGCTGCAGGGTGCCGTCGGCCTCTACCCGCGTACGAACGCCCTCGGTGAGGCGCAGCTCCTGGAGACCGGCAACTACGACGGGGCCCGCGGGAACTTCTCCACGCTCGGGTCAGGCGCACGCTCGATCGACGTCGCTGCGGGCTACACCGCCAAGGTGTGCGCGGCCGACGGCGCGTGCGAGAGCTTCGCCGCAGGGCGCTACGGCGACCTCCCGGCGTCGATCTCCGGCAAGGTCGCCACGGTCGAGGTCCGCGCGGCCGGCTGAACCCCTTGGGTCGTCCCCGACCGCGAGGCCCCCAGAACGAAGTTCGGCCCCGTACGACGCGAACGTCGCACGGGGCCGAGGTCTTGGGCCTCACTCTCGGGACACGAGCGAGGTCAAGAGGAGTCCCGCGGCTAGCCGCGGCGGTAGGGGTCGACCATGACGGAGTCGATGGTGGCCTTGGCGCCGACGAAGATGCCGTAGGCCTTCGTCGTTCCGACGAACATGAGCTGCACGGTGGCCATCTTGCCGCCGCCGCTGAGCAGCGGGATCTTCGTCGCGAGGGGGCTCACGGCCGACGGGTTCCAGTCGGTCGCCTTGTTGTAGTAGGTGCCGAGGGCGGACGAGGTGAACTGGGCCTGCTTGATCTTGCCCTCGGTGTCGCGGTAGAGCACGATCGCCGCGTAGCCGCCGTCGAGGCTGGAGACCTTCGAGGCGAACCGGAAGGAGGGCTGGGTCTCGTCGACGCAGAACTCGGGCGACGTGGCGGTCGCGCCGACCGGCAGCTGGAGGGCCTTGGAGCCGGAGGTGACGCCGAGGGTCTCGTTGCCCGAAACGATCTTCGCGCCGGTGGTGAGCTTCCAGCCGGTGGTGGTTCCGGTCTCGAACGAGCCGCCGGGCGCGGGGTAGTACTCGGCCGTGTCGCCCCACTTGGAGAACGCCTGCTTGGTCGGAAGGGGCGTGCAGCCCGTGGTCGCGGCCGCGGGCGCGGGCGTCGCCACGGGCGCCGTGACCTGGACCGGCGCCGGGGTGGCGACCGGCTTCGGGGTCGGGGTCGGGGTGACGACCGGCTTCGGGGTGGGCGTCGGCGACGTCGGCCACGACCAGGCACTCGCCGAGGCCGGGGCAAGGGCGGCGAGCGCGAGGATCGCGGCGCCGAGAGGAATGATGTTGCCTTGCTTGCGAAGGGGCATCCGTGCTGCTTCCGAGGGTGAGGGGTAGGCCGGGGGAGTGATCTGCGACACCGGGGGTGTGCCGCCTGACACTCCCATCGGCATTTCCCACGATCACTAAGCCGGAAGCCGGTATGTCGTGGCCGGACGTTCTGCGAACCGATCGCGCGGTCGACGAAGGGAGGAGGTCTTCGAGCGTTCGGCCCTCCTCGGAGACGGGTCTCGCCATCGCGGTGACGCGGTCCACGGCCCGAGTCGTCGCACTAGCGGTCCCCGCGAGCCGTGTTGCGCCACGTTCCGCATCGATCCAGGGGAGTCGCTATGTTAAGAAGGCTGGCAGATAGCCGAAGCCGTTCCCATGGGCGCCCGCGCGACTACGCGGAGAGCCGGAACGGGGTCCGTGGTGCCAGCCGCGAGGGAAGTTGTGCGCCCTCGAACCACTCGTCGCTCGTGCAGCCGGCTTCGCCTCCGGCCTGCATCCACGCCCACTCTCTCTGAGGAGCAACTGCCTTGCCGCCAGTTCAGACCTCGCGGACGCGCCGCACGTTCGCGCGCCTCGACCGCACCAGCGAACTTCCGAACCTGATCGACATCCAGCGTCAGTCGTTCGACTGGCTGGTCGACACCGAGACCGGCGGCCTCCGGGTCACCATCGACGACATCTCGCCGATCGAGGACTACTCGGGCAACCTGGTCGTCGACTTCGGGGCCCTCCGTTTCGATCCGCCGAACGCGTCGATCGAGGAGTGCCGCGAGAAGGACCTCACCTACGCGCGCCCGCTCACGGTCACCGTCGCGTTCATCAACCGCGAGACCGGCGAG
>JAURVW010000981.1 GCA_030655275.1 Solirubrobacteraceae bacterium | reverse complement strand
CCTTGAGCGCGCCGCCCGACGGCGCGGCGACGCGCATCGCGTTCGAAGCCGACGCGATCTTCTTGCCGCTCGAGGAGGTCAGGGTGACCGTCGACCCGCTGCTCTTCAGCACGTAGGTCGCGTCGGGCGAGAGCTTGCGGGTGGTCGACACGAGGCTCGCCGCGCCGCTGAACCGGACCGACGAGGAGCTGCGCAGCAGGACGCGCACGGTGCGGGCCGTGTCGCCCTTGGCCACCTGCGTGCCCGTGTAGTAGTGCGTGAGGATCTGGTTGGCCGTACGGCCGGCCTTCGCCTGCCCGTAGGCGCCGTACTGGCTCATGCCGATGCCGTGGCCGAATCCGGCGCCCTTCGCGACGATGGTCGTCTCGGCGGAGGCGCCCGCCGGGAGGACGCCGAGGGCGACGACGAGCGAGAGCGCGGCGGTGGCGCGGATGGGGTGAGCGGAGAGGATCGGCATGGTGTTGGCGAGGTGCCTGATGATGAGAACCCGCACCCCACGGATCGGTTGCGGTCCCGTTCGATGAAGGCGGCACATGGCGCAGAGGCGCCCGATCACGAGTTCGGGGCGCGCGCGCCGCACCCTGCGCCAGCCCGGCGCTGCACGAAGTCGACCGCCCGGGACCCACCCTTGACGGTTCGTCGCGCGAGCGACCCGGCGACGGCGGATAGCGTGGAGCGCATCATGACCGCCCCCAGCACCAGCCTGTCCGCCCACGAGCAGAAGGTCGTCGACGGCGTCCCCACGGGGCTCCTCATCGGCGGCACCTGGCGTCCCGCCACCGGCGGCGGGACGATCGCCGTCGAGGACCCCGCCACGGGCCTCGAGATCGCTCGCGTCGCCGATGCCCAGCCCGAGGATGCCGTCGCCGCACTCGACGCCGCCGCGAAGGGGCAGGCAACGCTCGCCGCCCTCTCGCCGAAGGAGCGGTCGCAGATCCTCCACAAGGCCTCCGAGCTCATCACCGAGCACACGGAGGAGCTGGCGCTCCTGATGACGCTCGAGCTCGGCAAGCCGCTCGCGGAGTCGCGCGGCGAGGTCGCCTACGGGGCCAGCTTCTTCTGGTGGTTCGCCGGGGAGGCCGTTCGGTTCAAGGGCGAATCGCGCCAGAGCGCCGACGGCGCCGGTCGCACGCTCGTCACCCGCCAGCCGGTCGGGCCATCGCTCTTCATCACGCCGTGGAACTTTCCGCTCGCGATGGGTGCTCGAAAGCTCGCACCGGCGATCGCCGCGGGGTGCACGAGCATCGTGAAGCCCGCCAAGCTCACGCCACTGACGATGCTCAAGCTCGGTGAGCTGCTGATCGAGGCCGGCCTGCCGGAGGGCGCCCTGAGCATCCTGACCGCCGGGTCGGCCCGCTCGATCACGGAGCCGCTGCTCACCGATCCGCGCCTCAAGAAGCTCAGCTTCACGGGATCGACGGAGGTCGGGAAGAAGCTCGTCGAGACCAGCGCGCCGAACCTCCTGCGCCTGTCGATGGAGCTCGGTGGCAACGCCCCGCTGCTCGTGTTCGACGACGCCGATCTCGACGTGGCCGTCGAGGGTGCCTTCCAGGCCAAGATGCGCAACGGCGGCGAGGCCTGCACCTCCGCGAACCGCATCCTGGTGCAGTCCGGGATCGCCGAGGCGTTCACCGAGAAGTTCGTCGCGAAGATGGCGGCCGTGAAGGTCGGGCGCGGCACCGAGGAGGGCGTCGGGCTCGGCTCGATGGTCGACCAGGACCAGCTCGACAAGATCAGTGAGCTCGTCGACGATGCGAAGGCGAAGGGCGCGACGGTCGCGACCGGCGGCGAGCGCGTCGGC
>JAURVW010001383.1 GCA_030655275.1 Solirubrobacteraceae bacterium | reverse complement strand
CAACATCGTCGATCACGTGACCTGGCAGGTCGCCGACGATCAGCGGTGGGTGATCCTCGGGCCCAACGGCGCAGGCAAGACGACGCTGTTGCAGCTGGCCGACACGCTGATGCATCCGACGGCCGGAACCGTCACCGTGCTGGGCGAGACCCTGGGCCGCACCGACGTCTTCGAGGTGCGTCCCCGCATCGGGTTCGCGTCGTCGGCCATGGCCAAGCAGGTGCCGCGCGACGAGACCGTCCTCAACACCGTCCTGACGGCCGCGTACTCGGTGCTCGGCCGGTGGAACGAGAGCTACGAGGACATCGACGAGCGCCGTGCCCTCCGGGTGCTCGGCGACTGGCGACTCGATCACCTCGCCGGACGCACGTTCGGCACGCTGAGCGACGGCGAGCAGAAGCGGGTGCAGATCGCGCGGGCCGTCATGACCGACCCCGAACTGCTGCTGCTCGACGAGCCGACGGCGTCCCTCGACCTCGGATCGCGAGAAGAGCTCCTCGCCCTGCTGAGCGGCTATGCGTCGTCTCCGTCGACGCCGGCGATGCTGATGGTCACGCATCACGTCGAGGAGATCCCGGTCGGGTTCACGCACGTGTTGCTGTTGCGTGAGGGCCGTGTCGTGTCCGCCGGACCGATCGCCGAGACGCTCACCGCCGACGCTCTGAGCGAGGCGTTCGGGATGCCGATCACGCTGAGCTCCGACGATGGCCGGTACGCCGCCCGTGCGGCATCCTGAACCGGGTCACGCGGAGTTTCGAACTACTGATAGAATCGATCCTTGGTGCTCACTGCGCCGCAGACTTCCCTCGTCCCTGGCACAATCCAGGGCAGCAACTAAGGAATCCCATGAAGACTGACATTCACCCCACGTACACGGCCGTCGTGTTCCGCGACCTCGGCTCGGGCGAGACGTTCCTCACCCGTTCCACGGTCCCGGTGAACGCGACCAAGACCATCGAGCTGGACGGCGTGGAGTACCCCGTCATCGACGTCGAGATCTCCTCCGCCTCGCACCCGTTCTACACGGGAAAGCAGCGCATCATGGACTCGGCCGGTCGCGTCGAGAAGTTCAACCAGCGCTTCAAGGGCTTCGGCGGCTCGTCCAAGTAACGACCGCTGTCGCGAAGGCCCCGCACTCC
>JAURVW010001359.1 GCA_030655275.1 Solirubrobacteraceae bacterium | reverse complement strand
TCCCATGAGCAGCACGCCCCTCCTCCACCGTGCCGCGCCCCACGGGCCGGTCCTTCTCGCCGGCACCGTCGGCGCCGCAGGCCGCCCAGCCCAGGCGACGGGCCACTCCGGTGGAGAAGAGCCGTCGGGCCTCCCGGTGCTCGACGTCGTCGTCCCGGTCTACAACGAGGCGCACGTGCTCGCCGCGTCGATCCGTCGCCTCCACGACCACCTCACGAACGAGGTGCCGCTCCCGGCGCGCATCATCATCGCCAACAACGCGAGCACCGACCACACCGCCGACGTCGCCCGCGCCCTCGCCGCCGACCTCCCGGGCGTCGAGCTCCTCGACCTGCCGGAGAAGGGCCGCGGCCGCGCCCTGCGCACCGCCTGGACCGAGAGCCCAGCCGAGGTGCTCTGCTACATGGACGTCGACCTGTCGACCGACCTGCGCGCGCTGCTCCCGCTCGTCGCCCCGCTCCTCTCGGGCCACAGCGACCTCGCCATCGGCACACGCCTGGCGAAGGACTCGCGCGTCGAGCGCGGCCTGCAGCGCGAGCTCATCTCGCGCACCTACAACCGCCTCCTGAAGTACTCCCTCGGCGCGCGGTTCTCCGATGCGCAATGCGGCTTCAAGGCGATCCGCGCCGACGCCGCCCGCCAGCTCCTGCCGCAGGTGCGCGACCAGGCGTGGTTCTTCGACACCGAACTCCTCGTGCTCGCCCAGCGTGCGGGCCTGCGCATCCACGAGGTGCCGGTCGACTGGGTCGACGACCCCGATTCCCGGGTGGACGTGGTGCGCACGGCCGTCGACGACCTCCGCGGGATCGTGCGGCTGATCGGCTCGACCCGCCTCCCCACCTTCCTCGCGATCGGCGTGTTCTCGACACTCGCCTACGCCCTCCTCTTCGTGCTCCTGCGCGCGCCGCTCGGGCCGGGTGGCGCCAATGCCGCGGCCCTCGCGGTCACCGCCGTCGCGAACACACAGGCCAACCGCTTCCTCACCTTCAAGGTGCGCGGCGCCGAGGATCTCGGGCGCCACCACGTGCAGGGCCTGCTCGTGTTCGCGCTCTCCCTCGCGCTCACCTCGGGCGCGCTCGGCGCACTGCATCTCGTCGCTCCCGGCTCGGGCCACCTGCTCGAGCTCGGCGTGCTCGTCGTCGCGAACCTCGTTGCGACGGCCGTCCGCTACCTCGCGCTGCGCAACTGGGTCTTCGACCGCACCGCGGCTGCCCCCGCGCCCACGCGGCGGATCCCGACCTGGCGACTCGTCCTCGGGGCGCTCCGCAGCCACTGATCTTCGGGCGGCGCGCCGCGGCCTCGGTCGCGGCGCCCGCCGAACCCCCTCCACCCGACCCCACGAACCAGGACCCCACGCCCTTCCATGTCGACTGCTTCCTCCACACCACGCTTCGGCCGCCCCGGCGGCGCCGCACGGCCCGTCCCCGGTGACGACACCTCCGCCGACCAGGTCGACCAGGCCGACGACGCCAAGGACACCGGCCACGCGACGGGCCGCGTGCGTCGTCTGCTCGCGAAGGCGCCGCCCGAGCTGGCCGTGCTCCTCGTGATCGCCGCCGCGCTGAACCTCTACGGCCTCGGGATCAACGGCAACGCGAACGAGTACTACTCCGCAGCCGTCCACTCGATGACGCAGAGCTGGAGCGCCTTCTTCTTCGGCTCCTTCGACTCCGCCGGCCTGATGACGGTCGACAAGCCGCCGCTCGCGCTGTGGATCCAGGCACTCTCGGTGAAGGCGTTCGGCTTCAACACATGGGCGTTCCTCGTGCCGCAGGCGCTGATGGGCGTCGCCGCAGTGGCCCTCACCTTCGACCTCACGCGGCGCCGCTTCGGCCGGGCCGCGGCACTCATCGCGGGCTTCGCGCTCGCGACGACGCCGACGGCCGTCGCCGTCTTCCGGCACAACAACCCGGATGCCCTCCTGATGCTCTGCTCCACGCTTGCGCTGTGGGCGACGGTGCGCGCCTTCGAGTCGCCGCACCGCACCCGCTGGCTCGTGCTGGCCGGCGTCGCCGTCGGCCTCGGGTTCGAGGCGAAGATGGCCACCGCGCTGCTCGTCGTGCCGGCGATCGTCGCCGCGTGGCTGTGGGTGCGACCGCTCGGCCTCCTGCGTTCGGTCCGCCAGCTCGCGGCGTTCGGGGCGTCGGCGACGGCGGTCGGCCTCGCGTGGCCGTTCGCGATGTGGCTGATCCCGGCGAGCGATCGGCCGTGGATCTCGGGCACGAACGACAACTCGATCTGGTCGCTGATCTTCGGCTACAACGGCCTCGGCCGACTCGTGGGCCAGAGCGGCGGCCCGGGCGGCAACACCGGCGGTGGCCCGGGCGGCGGTGGCGGCGGCATGGGCAGCGTGTTCGGTGGCGACGCCGGCCCGCTCCGCCTCCTGGATGCGTCGCTCGGCTCGCAGGGTGGCTGGCTGCTCGGTCTCGCGATCGGCGGCGGCCTGGCGATCCTCGCCGCCTCCCGTCTGCGCCGCGCCGATGCGCGCACCGGCTGGCTCATCGCGATCGGCGGCACCTTCGCCACGACGGCCGTCGCGTTCTCCTTCGCCTCCGGGATCTTCCACCCCTACTACGTGTCGGCGCTCGCGCCGTTCACGGCGGCGCTCGCCGGCGGCGGCCTCGCGACCATGGTCGGTCGCCGGGCCCTCGGCACGTACGGCATGCCGTCCGCCGATCCGATCGTCGCCTCGGGGGTCCGCTCCCCCATGACCTCCGAGGTGGCGTCGGAGCGTCCGGCTTCCCCGCCGGTGGCCGGTGCCAGGGCGGGTGTCGGGGTGGGCGTCGGTGCCGTCCCCGATCGCCTGTGGACCGACGATGCCGAGCGCACCGCGCAGGCCTGGTTCGGCGCGGGAGACGCGGAGACGGCGACGACGGACGATGCCGCGACCGACTCGTCGGTGGCGACCTCGGCGACGACCGTGTCCGACGACGCCGATGCAGCGTTCGAGCCCAGCGCGCTCGTGCGGATCATCGGCGGCGCGGCCCTCGTGGCCGGCGCCGTGACCGAGGGCGTCGTGCTGGGCGACGCCGACCAGTTCGGTTGGCTGAGCCCGGTCCTGCTGGTCGCGACCATCGCCGCGGGCCTCGCCCTCATCGCGATCTCGAGTCGCAAGGTGCGACTCGCCGCCGTCGGCGCGGCCGCGGGCCTGCTGCTCGTCGCCCCGGCCGTGTGGTCGGCGCAGACGCTCGGCCACGCCACCCAGGGCACGTTCCCGACCGGTGGCCCCGAATCGGCCTCCGGCATGGGCGGACCGGGTGGCGGTCGCGGTGGCAACGGCGCGGGTCGCCGC
>JAURVW010001349.1 GCA_030655275.1 Solirubrobacteraceae bacterium | reverse complement strand
GCCCGCGGTCGCCGCCCGCACGACGCCCGAGCAGGCGACACCCACGCCCACGCCCACGCGCGTCCCGACCCCCACGCCGGTGCCAACCCCGACGCCCGAGCCGATCCCGACGCAGCCGGTCTGCACCACCGGCGCGGAATCGCACGGATCGAAGGCCGCGAAGCTGCGCGGCCGGGTCCTGCGCCTCGACGGCGTCGTCGAGATCCGCGGGTCCCGCGCGTTCCTCGCGGTCGAGGCGTGCGCCGGTCGCAACGCGCTGCCGACGCAGGAGTTCACGCTGCTGAAGGCCCCGAAGACGCGGCGCATCATCGCCGCGATGTCGACGATCCCGAAGCGCCAGCCCGACGGGTCGATCGCGATCGCCTACGCCAAGCTCGCGGTGCCGCGCACCGAGCGCGAGTTCCGTCGAGCCATCCCGCGACCGAAGGTGACGCTCCGCCTGCCCGGCGTGAGGGGCGCGGTGTTCGCGCGGCCAGGCAGTCCGCTCGAACTGCTCGCCACGCACCGCAATGGGAAGCGGATCCCGCAGGACGCCAGGCAGAAGGCCGCGAAGGCGTACCTGCTCACCGGCGGCACCGTCTGAGCGTCGCGCCCGCGTGAGCCGTCCGGGATGATCGGCCGGTGAGCGACGAGTCCCCGATCAAGACGACCTCCAGCCGGATCGTGTTCCAGAGCCGCTGGACCACGCTGCGGGAGGACGAGATCGAGCGCCCCGGCGGGCTCGTGGGCTCCTACGCCGTCATCGAGAAGCGCCGCGCCGCGCTCGTGATCCCGTGGGACGGCGAGTGGTTCCATCTCGTGCGGCAATGGCGCTACCCGACGGCCTCCTGGTCGATCGAGTTCCCGCAGGGCACCATCAGCGGCCCCGCCGACGCCACCGTCCAGCCCGAGCACGACGAGGATCCCGAGACCGTTGCCCGCACGGAGCTGCGTGAGGAGCTCGGCCTGAGTGCCGGCAAGCTGAAGCACCTCGGAGCCGTCGCCTTCGCGCCTGGCATCTCGAACCAGTTCTGCGACGTGTGGTTCGCGACGGAACTCGAAGAGGGCGAGACCGATCTCGAGCCCGAGGAGCAGGGCCTCATCACGCCCTGGCCCGTCACGCCCGAGGAGTTCGACGCGCACATGGCCGACGGCGACATCACCGATGCCGCCACGCTCGCCGCGTGGGCGATGCTCATGCGCCGCGGCGCCCTGCCGCTGTAGACCGGTCGGGCTGCCGCAGCGGACGTGGCCGGTGCGCCGCTCGCCTCGACCGCCGATCGGGCGTCGCCAGAAGCGTGACGGCGCGCACGAACGCCGTCGGCCGCGGGTGAACCCGTCTACAAGGCCCGTTCGGGGTCGAAATTTGCACGCCCGAAAAGCCCCGCACCCGTAAGGAACTACGGCGTACCCGAGCACACCCGTGGGTGCCGGACCGGGCACACCCCCGTCCGGTCCGGCAGTATGTGCGCAGTGATCGAGCGCTATACACGCCCGGCCCTTGGTTCCATCTGGACCGATGAAGCCAAGATGGAGGCCTGGCGCCGCGTCGAGGTTGCGGCCTGCGAGGAGATGGACGGGCCCACCGAGGAGGAGCTCGTCGCCATCCGCGCCGCCACCTTCACCGTCGAGGCGGCCAAGGAGCGCGAGAAGATCACCGACCACGACGTGGCGGCCTTCGTCGACGTGCTCTCCGACGGTCTCGGCGAGGCCGGCCGCTGGATCCACTTCGGTCTCACGAGCTCCGACGTGCTCGACACCGCCCTCGGCCTCCAGCTCCAGGACGCCGGCACCCACCTGATCGAGGGCGCGAAGAAGTACCGCGACGCGCTCATCGTGCAGGCGCGCAAGCACGTGGACACGCTCGCGACGGGCCGCACCCACGGCGTCCACGCCGAGCCGACCACCTTCGGCATCAAACTCGCCGGCTACGCCTTCGAGGCCCACCGCAACGTCGAGCGCCTCGAGGCCGCCTTCGCGCAGGCCGCGGTCGGCGCGATCTCTGGCGCCGTCGGCACCTACTCGGCGACGAGCCCGGACTACGAGGCCCGCGTGCTGAAGCGCGTCGGACTGAAGGCCGAACAGGTCTCCACGCAGGTCGTCCCGCGCGACCGCCACGCCGAGGTGCTCCAGGCGATCTCGCTCGCCGGCGCAGGGCTCGAACGGTTCGCCACCGAGTTCCGCCACCTCCAGCGCACCGAGGTGCGCGAGGTCGAGGAGCCCTTCAAGCCGGGCCAGAAGGGCTCGAGCGCAATGCCCCACAAGCGCAACCCCATCACGAGCGAACGCCTCACCGGCCTGGCTCGCGTGCTGCGCGGCTACGCACAGACGGGCGTCGAGAACGTGGCCCTCTGGCACGAGCGCGACATCTCGCACTCCGGCGCCGAGCGCGTGATCCTTCCGGACGCGACGATCCTCCTCGACTACATGCACGGCCTCGCGCTGCGCCTGGCCGAGGGCATGGTCGTCCACACGGATCGCATGCTCGAGAACCTCGAACTCACCTACGGCGCCCTCTTCTCCCAGCGTCTGCTGCTCGCGTTGATCAACAACCCGAGCCAGCCGCTCGTGCGCGACGAGGCCTACCGCACGGCCCAGGAGCTCGCCCAGCGCGCCTGGGACACGCGCACCCCGCTCAAGGAGCTCGCCGCCGCCGACCCCCGCTGCGAGGGCCTCGATCTCGACATCGTCTTCGACTACACCGCGTACACCCGGTACGCCGCCGAGATCGTCGGTCGACTGGACGAGATCTCATGAAGCGCTCGTCCGTCGCACTGGCTGCGCTCGCCTCGCTCGCCGCCGCCTTCCCGGTCGCCTCCGCGCAGGCCACGCCGCGCGCGATCCTCGCGTCCGTGAACCTCGAGCGCGAGATGGCCGGCCTGAAGCCGCTCTCGTGGAACAACGACTGGGCCTCGTCCTGCAACGCCCACACGCAGTACATGGAGGCCAACGGCACGCTCACCCATGGTGAGGTCGAGGGCAATCAGCTCTACTCCGCCGACGGGTTCTGGGCCGGCTCGCGCGCGGTGCTCGCCCGCAGCACCGCCGGCTTCAGCGGCAACCCGTGGCACAACGCGCCCTTCCACCAGTTCCAGGTCCTGCACCCGTGGCTCGCGCAGACCGGCGTGTCGATCACCGGCGGCTACGCGTGCATGGTCACCATGGCCGACCGCGACGCCCAGAACCCGTCCGACATCAGCCTCGCGACCGTGCCCGGCACCGCGCAGTTCACCGCGCCGGCCGAGATCGCGCGCGAATCACCCTTCACGCCGGGCGACGAGGTCGGCCTGCCGCAGGGCACCAAGACCGGCCCGCACATCTACGTCTACGCCCAGGGCCCGAACCGCTTCACCACGGTCGGCATCCAGAACGCCTCGCTCACGGCCACCGACGGCTCGTCGGTCGAGCTCCGCTGGGTCGACGGCAACAGCGCCCGTTCGGGTCGCTTCCTCGACGGCGGCGCCATCCTGATCCCGGTCGTGCCGCTCAAGGAAAACATGCAGTACGGCCTGCGTGTGGAGGCCGCGACGACCGCCCAGAACGGCACGCGCCTGCTCATCAGCCGCACGACGAGCTTCGTCACCGGCCCCGACGAGTCGGATCTGGTCCAGTCGCCGGAGGCATCCGACACGGTCACCGCCGCGAGCCGCCGCGACCCGCAGCCGTCGAGGACGACCTCGTCCTCCTCCACCGTGAAGCGGGCCAAGAAGGGCGCGCCGGTCACGATCGGCGAGGCCGGCACCGCGCAGCTGCAGGTGTCGCTCCGCTGGACTCGGACGGGCGTGAAGGCGAAGATCCACTGCGCCAGCGACGTGTCCCGTTGCCAGGGGCCGCTCCGCATCCTCGTGCGCCGCAAGGGCAGCAAGATCCAGAAGCTGCGGTTCAAGGCCCGTGGCGGCCCACTCAAGCTGAGCCTCGCGCCCGGCCGCACGATCAAGCGCAGCGTCTTCATGACGAAGCGTCAGATCGCCAGCGGCAAGAAGCGCGGCTTTGCGGTCCGCTGGGGTGCTCCGGCGCCCGAGAAGGCCCGCGCGCTCGAGATCCAGTAGCCCGGCGTGCCGCCCGGTCGGCACGACGGCCGACCGCGACGAAACGTTCCGGTGCCGGCGTCGACCGTTCGCATTCGCCCGGAATCCGGGGGCCTGAACGGCGTTACGGAAAGCGCGAGAAGTCGGGAAGAATGTCCCGCAAACGCTCGCTGTTTCGGGAAACTTGCCTTACCCCGACGGGTGGGTAATGGTGCCTGGCGTTCGGCGGCCCGCATGCCGCATCTCCGGTTCTCCGCCGGGCTGGCACGTGCGGCGGTCGACATCCAAGACGGGACTTCCCGGCAGTACTTCCTTCCACCTGCCGGATCAAACCGCGGGGACGGGACTCCCCTGGAGACGACATGGAGGCGGCCACCGGACAGCATGTCGGCGGTCGCCTTCGTCTCGGTGGCCCGAAGCGGGGAGGCGCCGAGCAGGACGCAGGCCCGACGACCTATCGTCCGCCGCATGCCGCGCCTCACCGATCTTCCGCTCATCGCCTCCGGCAAGGTCCGAGAGCTCTACGACCTCGGTGACGACCGCCTCCTCCTCGTCGCGACCGACCGCATCTCCACGTACGACGCGATCCACCCGACCCCCATCCCGGGCAAGGGCTCGGTCCTCACCGGCCTGTCGGTCTTCTGGTTCGGGCTCACCGCAGACGTGGTCCCCAACCACTTCCTCTCCGACTCCGATGGCGTGCCGGACGAGGTCAAGGGCCGCGCGATCGTGGTCAAGAAGCTGCAGATCGTCCCGATCGAGGCAATCGTGCGTGGTTACCTCTCCGGCTCGGGCTGGACCGACTACGTCGCGACCGGCAAGGTGTCCGGCCACGTGCTGCCGGAAGGCCTGCAGGAGAGCGACCGGCTGCCCGCGCCGCTCTTCACGCCGTCGACGAAGGCCGAGCTCGGCGCGCACGACGAGGCGATCGATCTCGACCAGGCCGCCTCGATCGTCGGAGACCCCGAACTGCTGGCCCAGGTGCAGGAGAAGGCGGTCGCGCTCTACGAGAAGGCGGCGGCGCACGCCCGCGAGCGCGGCCTGATCCTCGCCGACACGAAGTTCGAGTTCGGCGTCGACGCAGGCGGCGTGCTGCACGTGGCCGATGAGGTCCTCACCCCCGACTCCTCCCGCTACTGGCCCGTCGACGGCTACGAACCGGGCCACGGCCAGCCGTCGTTCGACAAACAGTACGTGCGCGACTGGGCCACGCGGTCGGGCTGGGACAAGCTCGACCCGGCTCCCGCGATCCCGGCCGAGATCGTCGAGGGCACCTCCGACCGCTACCGCGACGCCTACCAACGGATCACCGGCGAGCCGCTCAGCGACTGGCTCGCGCGCATCGGCGTCGACACGGCGCCGAAGGTCTAGCGCGGCGGCGCCCGCCGGGAGTCCGTCGGCCTGCGGACGATCTCCGGCGGCCGCGCCGACGGCTGGTGCCTTCACCCGGGTCGCGCGCCTCGATGAAGCGCCAGTCAGGTGACGGCCATCCGATGCGGGCCGCAGCGCCGTAGGGTCGGATGATGAGGAACCGTCCCGCCTCCACCCTCCGCCGGCCGCTGGCCGCCTCCGTGCTCGTCGGGGCGGTGGGGCTGCTGGCCTCGGCCTCGCCCGCGATGGCCGGATTCAAGGACTGCTCGACGTTCCTCGGGATCCCGGCGCCGGCGCCGATCCTGCAGGGCAACATCGGCTCGCCGATCGAAGGCATGGTCGTCGACCGGTCCGGCCGTCTCTGGGTGACCGACCTCCTCGGCGGCAAGATCATCCGCTTCGACCGCCCGGGTGCCTCGGGCACGGTCGTCGCGACGATCCCCGGCGGCGGCGGTGGTGCGCTCGAGCTGCTGCCCGACGGCACCGTGATCGTCGGCAGCGGGGCCGACCCGCGCGTGCTCTTCGGCGACGTCCTCAAGCCAGGCGCGATCTCGACGGTCGACCCGGTCACCGGCACGCTCACGCCGCTCGCCAAGGGCTTCAGCGCGGCCAATGGCTTTGCGGTCACCCGTGACGGCACGATCTTCGCGACGAACGACTTCGCCAGCCTGATCGGCAAGCGGGCGCCCGACGGGACGATCACCACGAAGTGGGCGAGCCTCCCGAGCGCCAACGGCGCCGCTCTCGACAAGGCCCAGAAGTACCTCTACGTGTCGCGGACGTTCTTCGCCCCGGGCGTCACCCGGATCCCGATCGACAACCCGAGCAAGCCGGAACGCGTGCTCACGCTCCAGGGCACGGACGTGTTCGCGGCCCCGGACGGGCTCACGCTCGACTCGAAGGACCGGCCGATCGTGCCGACCAACAACGCCGGCGAGATCATCCGGATCGACGCGCCGGAGAAGGCGTGCCGGCTCGCGAAGGGCCTCCCGAACTCGAGCGTGGTGGCCTACGGCAAGGGCTCGGTCGGGTTCTCGAAGGGGCGTCTGTTCCGCGCCGGATTCGACGGCAAGGTCTACGAGGTGCCGGCCGCCTTCGATCCCGGCGCCTGAGCGCCAGGATCGCGAACCGCCGGATTACGGCGCGCCCGGCCGCACCGACCGCGGGTGCGATGGCCGGGCGCAGCCACCCTGAAGGTCCGCAAGGAGGGCGCCCACGCGCTACCCTTGCACTAGCTCATGGCCCGTGCACGCGTTCTCATCCGCCCCAAGACCGGGATCCTCGATCCCCAGGGTGAAGCGGTCGAGCGTGCCCTGCCGGCCCTCGGCTTCGGTGGCGCGACCGACGTGCGCATCGGCCGTCTCGTCGAGCTCGAAGTCGACGACGCGGCCCACCTCGATCAGATGTGCGAGCGCCTGCTTGCCAACCCGCTGATCGAGGACTACGAGATCGAGCTGCTCGATCCCGTACCCTCTGCTGCGTGAGCGTTCGATTCGGCGTAGTCCGCTTCCCCGGCACCTGCGATGAGATCGACGCGCTGCGCGCCTGCGCAGCCGTCGGTGATGCAGAGCTGCTCTGGCATGGAGATGCCGACCTGAAGGATGTCGACGTCGTCGTCATCCCCGGCGGATTCTCGTACGGCGACTACCTGCGCGTCGGCGCCTTGGCCCGCTTCTCGCCCGTGATGGGTGAGGTCACGAAGTTCGCCGAGGCCGGCGGCTCGGTGCTCGGCATCTGCAACGGCTTCCAGATCCTCGCGGAGGCTGGCCTGCTGCCGGGCGCCCTCCTGCCGAACCTCTCCCTGCGGTTCGTCTGCAAGGAGGTCGACCTCGTCACCGCCACCGCGCGCACGCCGTTCACCTCGGGTGTCGCCGTCGGTGAGACGCTGCGCATCCCGGCGAAGCACCGCTGCGGTCGCTACTACGTGCCGGACGCCCAGCTCGCCGAGCTCCAGGCCAACGACCAGATCCTCTTCCGGTACGCCGAGGGCCAGAACCCCAACGGCTCCATCGACGACATCGCGGGCGTCTGCAACGAGGCCGGCAACGTCGTCGGGCTCATGCCGCATCCCGAGCACGCCGTCGACGCGCTCCTCGGTTCGATCGACGGGCTGCGCCTGTTCGAGTCGGCCGGACGCACACCCGCCGCCGTCTAGGCGGCCAGCGGCACTGCAGCGCCGTGCCCCGGCGGCCCCGGGGCGTGTGACCGCGCCGCGTCCGGGAACCGGGCGGCAACGGCAGAGCGCGGGCGTAGGCTGATCGGCATGTCTCGACCTGCCCCGTCGACGGCCCGCACCGCGGTCGTGCTGCTCCTGGCGGCATCGTTGCTCGGCTGGCTGCCGCGCCTGCGGCGCTCCGGCTCGATCCGGTCGCACATCGAGCTGCTGCAGAAGGTCGCGCCGATCGAGCAGTTCGCGCAGGTCGCCGGGCAGCGTAGCTTCGTCGACCTCGCCGGCCGCCTCGACCTCACGATCGTCGTGCACCGGGCCCGCGCCGACCTGCCGTATCTCTTCGTCCCGATCGACGACCGAGAGCTCGCCGGCTGGCTGAACTGAGCGAGCCGGCGGGTCAGCAGCCGAGCGTCTGGAAGCGGATCGAGTCGCCGGTCGGTCCACCGGTGCCCTCGACGAGCGTCCCCTGGGAATACGCGCGGTACTTGCCGGCGTTGTCGCTGCACCCTGCCTTCACGATCTTCGTGAGGCGGACCGTCACCTTGGCGGTGTAGTAGCCGTTGTCCTCGTCGCCAAGGCGAGCGCTCCCGCGTGCCACGGCCTTCGCGGTCCCCCACCCGGTCCACCGCAGGTTCGTCGAACGGACGCGTACGCCCTCGTCCATCGCGACCAACAACAGGCTCTTCGGCTTGTACAGCAAGTCCGACGGGCCGGTGCAGAAGTTCTCCGAGCCCGTGCCGCATCCGTTCGTCGGCTAGCCGACGAACACACGCTTCGCGGCCCCGGCCGGCGACGCAGCTCCACCGATCAGCCCGACCGCGAGGAGAGCGACGGCTCCCCGGCGGGCAGTGGACGGGAGGGATGCGGGTCCGAACATCGCCGGACCCTCGCATCGAAGAAGGGGCTGGCGCAAGAGATTGCAATGCCGCCTGCTCCTAGCCTGGATGCCATGACTTCGTCCACCGAGCCTCGCCGCGCCGAGACACGCTCGATCACGATCGACGCGACGCCGGATGTCGTCCTCGACATCATCACCGACCCGACCACGCTGCCCGGGCGCGCGCCGGAGTTCGCGCGGGGCGGCGTCTCGGCCGACGGCGGCGTCTGGATCGTCGACACGATCGCCGGCCAGGCCCGGTTCCGGCTGCGGATCTCGCGCGAGGCCGGGACGGTCGACCTGCTCGCCGAGAAGCAGCCGGCGGTCGGTGAGCGGGGCACGTTCTCGCGGGTGATCCCGAACGGCTCGGGCAGTGAATACCTGCTCACGCTGCTGTTCGGGCCGGCGATGTCGGATGAGGCGATCGGGCGGCAGATGGGCCACATCGAGAAGGAGCTCGCCCGCGTGAAGGAGATGGCCGAGGCCGTCGGCTGAACGATCTCCGCCGAACGTCGCGTTCGGCCCCCCAAGCAGGGGTGAATTTCGACGTTCGGCGCTCGGGCGGCGCCTTCTCCTCCTGCATCCCCGGTCGCGGTTCGGGTCGCTGCGCCTGCCGTCTCGGCACGGGTACCATCGTCTGCGATGGCCGAGACCGCTGTGCTCCCCCAGTTCCCGGACGTCCCCCAGGGCGCGATCCCGGAGGGAACGCCGCCGGACGTCGACGCCGCGATCGCGCTCGGGCTCACGGCCGACGAGTACGCCCTCGTCGTCGAGAAGGTCGGCCGCAACCCCACGCAGGTCGAGCTCGCGATGTTCTCCCTGATGTGGAGCGAGCACTGCTCCTACAAGCACTCCAAGAAGCTCCTCGGCACGCTGCCGACGGAGGGCGAGTCGCTCGTGCTCGGACCGGGCGAGAACGCCGGAGCCGTCCAGGCGGCCAACGGCTGGATCGCGGCCTTCAAGGTCGAATCCCACAACCATCCTTCGGCCGTCGAGCCGTTCCAGGGTGCGGCGACGGGCGTCGGCGGCATCCTCCGCGACATCTTCGCCCTCGGTGCCCGCCCGATCGCCGTGCTCGACGCGCTGCGCTTCGGCGAGCCGCAGGACTCCGAGCGCTCGCGCTTCCTGCTCGACGGCGCCGTCTCGGGCATCGGCCACTACGGCAACCTCATCGGCGTGCCGAACATCGGCGGCGACCTCTACTTCGAGGGCCCGTACGAGACGAACTGCCTCGTGAACGCGATGGCGATCGGCCTCGTGCGCAAGGAGACGATGATGTTCTCCGCCGCGAAGGGCATCGGCAACGCGCTCATCGTCTTCGGCGCCTCCACCGGCCGCGACGGCATCGGTGGCGCCTCCGTGCTCGCCTCCGCCGAGCTCGGCGAGGACGACGCGAGCAAGCGCCCGACCGTCCAGGTCGGCGACCCGTTCGAGGAGAAGAAGGTCATGGAGTGCTCGCTCGAGCTGCTCCAGCGCGGCCTCATCGTGTCGCTCCAGGACTGCGGCGCCGCCGGCCTCACGTCGGCCGCCTCGGAGATGGCGAGCAAGGGCGAGGTCGGCCTCGACGTCGACGTCTCCCTCGTGCCGCTGCGCGAGGAGGGCCTCGAGCCCTTCGAGATCATGGTCTCGGAGTCGCAGGAGCGCATGATCTGCGTCGCCACGCCCGACAAGCTCGACGAGGTCCTCGCCGTCTGCGAGAAGTGGGAGGTGTACGGCTCCGCGTTCGGCGTCGTCACCGACACGAAGCACTTCCGGATCTTCGACGGCGACGCGCTCGTGGGCGACATGCCCGTGCCGGCGCTCGTCGACGACTGCCCGATGTACGACATCTACCCGGAGAAGCCCGCGCCGGGCCTCTACCCGGCGCCGCCGCGCCGCATCGAGGACGACCTCGACCCGGGCGCCGTGCTCACCACGCTCCTGGCGTCGCCGAACATCGCCGACCGCACGCCGCTCTTCCAGCAGTACGACCAGCTCGTGCAGTCGCGCACCGTACGGCGCCCCGGGAGCGCCGGCGCCGCCGTGTTGGCTATCCCGGACGCCGACGACCCGCTCGCCCCGTCCGATCTCACCGCCGCCGGCCTCGGCGCGGCGCCCGGCGCCCACGGCGACAACGGCGACGACGCGCCCCGCCCCGGCATCGCGGCCTCGATCGACGGGTCCGGTCGCCGGGTCGCCGCCGATCCCGAGCAGGGCACGATCTGGAACGTGCTCGAGTGCGCGTCGAACCTCGCGACGGTCGGTGCGCGCCCGCTCGGCCTCACGAACAACCTCAACTTCGGCAACCCGGAGAAGCCCGCCATCGCGTGGCAGCTCACGGAGTCGATCAAGGGGCTTGGCGCCGCCTGCCGCGGTCTCGACGTGCCGGTCGTCGGCGGCAACGTGTCGCTCTACAACGAAGGCACCACGGGCCCGATCTACCCGACGCCGGTGATCGGCATGGTCGGCGAGATGCCCGACTCGCGCCGCACCGCGCCGCTCGGGTTCGCCCGCGACGGCGACGTGATCGCGATCGTCGGCGCCGGGCAGCCGCAGCTCGGCGTGAGCGAGCTGAGCAAGCTCCGCGGCGCGGCCCTGCCCGACGGCCTCCCGACCTGGGACATCGCCGCGATCCGCGCGACCATCGAGGCCGTGCGCGACGCCGTGCGCGCCGACGACCTCTCGAGCGCGACCGACATCGCCGAGGGTGGTTTCGCGACCGCCGTCGCCGAGTCCGCGATCGCCGGCGGCCTCGGCGCCACCATCGAGGTGCCCGAGCCCGGCGCCGACGCCTGGGCCACCGTCTTCGGCGAGGCCCCCGGCCTCTTCGTGGTCTCCGGCGACGAGGACGCCATCGCGCGCCTCGCGGCCCTCACCACCGTCAACGTGGTCGGCACCGTCGGCGGCGACCGCATCGCCATCGGCGCCGGCGACCTCACGATCGACGAGCCCCTCGCCGCGCTGCACGAGGCGTGGGCCGGCGGCCTGCTGCCCTACTTCCCGTAGGGCGCGGCCGCGGCGGCCGCCGCCCTCATCGTCCGGGCGCCCTCCTCGCCCGGGCCGCCCGTTGACGGCTCGGCGCACCTAGAACTTCAGGCGTTTGACGGGCGTGGTGCGCGTGATGACCAGGACCCCGGAGCCGCTTACCGAGCAGGTCTCGTAGCGGGGTGATCCGAAGGTCGGGCCGACGTTGTACGACTTGCCGACCGTGGCGTAGCAGGGGCCGGTCACCGAGAAACGGCGGGCGGAGCGGGCCTTCTTGCCCACGACCTCGAGCAGGTTCCGCGACAGCTTCGGCAGATCGATCGCGAACACCTGGTTGATGCCGCCCGTGCCTGTCGCCGCCGAGACTCCGAGGTCCCAGTCGACGATCTGGTTGGAGGATGCGAGCTTCTGGAACAGCCGCAGGCAAGCCGGCTTCTGCGCCCCGCCGCCGTTGCGCTGGACGAGCAGCGTGCCGTCGCTCGTGAGCGGGGTCAGCTCCTCCTCGCTGGGCCCATCGGTGTTGAGCCACGTGTCGACGCGCCCCGCGAGCGGCGTGCACTGCGGAGACCCCACGCCGGCCGGGGGCTGCACGTCGGTGCTGTCGTTGCAGTCGTCGAGGCTGACGGTCCACTGGCCTGGCGTGCCGGACTCCTTCGCTCCGCCCGCCTGACCGCGCGATGGCTTGGCGGTGCCGCCCACGCCGTTGATGAGGTTGATCTCCGTGGTCGACGGCGCCTTGGCCCCGCCGGCGACGTCGCTCTCGTAGTCGAACGTGTAGCTGACGGAGCCGTTCTCGCCGGGCGTGCACGTCTGGATCGACTCGTACGTCTCCTTGACCTCGATCTCCATGGAGACGTCGAGCTTCGCCTTGAAACTGAGGCGCGTGTTGGTGCCGGCCTTCGGGGCCACCGCCGCGAGGCTCGTGCTGGTCGCGGCGCTCGCCGGCGCCGCCCAACCACCTGCGGCCAAAGCGGTCAGCAGGAGGGCAACGGGCACGCGACGAGTCATCTTGCGCCAGAAATTAACACCGCACTCGAGCGGCGTCGAACGAAACCCGTCGAGAGCCGACGGCCGTGGAAGCCGCGGTCCCCCCAACGGACGACGGCCCCACTTTCGGGCGCAATCGCGCCGCGGTCGACTCAGTCGGCGACGCCGACGCCGTAGTCGACCGCGATGCCACGCAGGCCACTCGTCCAGCCCTGGCCGACGGCGCGGAACTTCCACTCGCCGTTGTGGCGATAGACCTCGCCGAACACCATCGCCGTCTCGCTCGAGGCGTCCTCGGAGAGGTCGTAGCGGGCGATCTCCTGATCGTCGGCGCGGTTGACGATGCGGATGAACGCGTTGCGCACCTGCCCGAAGTTCTGGCCGCGCGCGTCGGCGTCGTGGATCGACACCGGGATCACGATCGACTTCACCTCGGCGGGGACCGTCGCCAGCTCGACGTTGATCGCCTCGTCGTCGCCGTCGCCCTCACCCGTGCGGTTGTCGCCGGTGTGCTCCACGGAGCCGTCCGGCGAGGTGAGGTTGTTGTAGAAGACGAAGTGGTTGTCCGACAGGACCTTGCCGTTCTCGCCCGCGAGGATCGCCGAGGCGTCGAGGTCGAAGTCGACGCCGGCGGTGGTGCGCACGTCCCACCCGAGTCCCACCGTGATCGCGGTGAGGCCCGGAGCCTCCTTGGAGAGCGACACGTTGCCGCCCTTGTTCAGAAAAACGGCCATGGTGCGGGCGAACTCTCCAGAGGTCGGGAGGGGCGCGGAGACGCGCGAGAACGTACCGCCGACACTACGACACCCCACGCGGCGGTGCGACCGGTCCGGCCGGTCCCGGTGGGGCCGACGGCGCTGCGGTGGGTGTCTCGCCGGCGCGCGCTACCGACGGCCGTACGTCGGGCCGTGCTCGATCAGCAGGAAGCGTGCGCCGCCGGGATCGGTGAGTTCGGCCGCAGCGGTCCCGAGGCAACCGGCCGGCAACGGGCGCTCGCGCACCTCGGCCACTCCGGCGAGCTCGGCGTCCCCAAGGGCCTTCTCGAGCGACGCCACCTGCACGCACGGGAACCACCCGACCTCGGCGGGGTTCGGCTCGTCGACGATGCTGGCGACGTTGAGGCTCGGATCGACGGAGCTCTGCATCACGAGGGTCCGCAGGCCGGGTTCGGCGAGCGGCTGGACCGGATCCAGGATCGCGTCGAGGCGCCGTTCGAGCCAGAGGCGTGCACCTTCGACGTCCTGCGTGCGGAGCTCGGCGAAGCAGAGGGAGCTCGGACTCGCCCAGCGGCCCAGCCGCGGACCGGGCGAGCGGGGTCGCATGAGCTGGTCGCCGGCGGGATCCGCAGCGCGCGGCGGCCGCGGCGGCGAGATGCGCACGTTCCAGCGGTCGGCCTTCACGTCGATCACGCCACCGTCGGGGCGTGCGTCGCTCGGGAGGCGTGGCCGGATCCCGCAGATCGGGCCCGCCGTACGCGCCACGTCGAGGTGGACGACAAGATCGGTGGTGCCGGGGAGTGCGGAGCCTCGCCAGCCGAGCACCGCGCCGTAGAACGACACGGCCCCGGCGACGTCGTCGGTGATGAGTTCGGCCCAGACGAGGGGCGGACTCGGGATCAGCGACGCGATGGCGGGCACGAGCGCCACCGTAGCGCCCGTCGGCCGAGAACCGTCGACGTGCAGGGCTTCTCGCGCGCGAGCACGCCAGGGGCGTGTCGCGCAGCCACTCACCCCCGAATGTGGAGGGTTCGCATACTCGCTCCTGCCCTCCGACCCAGCTACTCTCAACCTGTGAACGTCGCTGATGACCGCGACGGCCCCCGCGATGAGTGCGGCGTTTTCGGGATCTTTGCCCCGGACCGCGAGCACGAAGTCGCCAAGCTGTCGTATTTCGCGCTCTACGCACTCCAGCACCGCGGGCAGGAGTCAGCCGGAATCGCCACGTGCGATCTGGGAGGGCACATCCTCACCCTTCGCGAACTCGGGCTCGTCAGCCAGGTGTTCAACGAGGAGAAGCTCCAGGCCCTGAGCGGCGACCTCGCCGTCGGGCACGTGCGCTACTCGACCACCGGCTCCAACGCCTGGGAGAACGCGCAGCCGATCTACCGCAGCGACCGCCGCGAGATCGCCCTCGCCCACAACGGCAACCTCATCAACGCGGTGAAGCTCCACCGCGAGATGAGCGAGGACGGCGTCCGCTTCCGGTCGACCTCCGACTCCGAGCTCGTCGCCGCGATGATCGCGACCAATCCGGCCTCGAACCTCGAGGACGCGATCGCCGACATCATGCCCGAGCTCGAGGGCGCCTTCGCGACCGTCGTGATGAGCAAGGACCGCGTCTGCGGGTTCCGCGATCCGGCCGGCCTGCGCCCGCTCGTGATCGGCAAGCTCGGCAACCGCTACGCCCTCGCCAGCGAATCCTGCGCGCTCGACATCATCGGCGCGGAGTTCGTCCGCGAGGTCGAGCCCGGTGAGCTGATCACGATCACCGCGGCCGGCCTGGAGGCCCGCCAGGTGGTCGAATCGCCGCGCAAGGCGTTCTGCGTGTTCGAGCACATCTACTTCGCCCGCCCGGACTCGATCATGGGCGGCCACTCGGTGCAGGCTGCGCGCGGTCGGATGGGTGAGCTGCTGGCCCGCGAGAGCCCGGCACCCGGCGCCGACCTCGTGATCCCGGTCCCCGACTCTGGCGCCCCCGCGGCCCGTGGCTACGCGCGCGCGGCCGGCCTTCCCACCGACGATGGCCTCGTGAAGAACCGGTACGTGGCCCGCACCTTCATCCAGCCGAGCCACGAGCTCCGCAAGCAGGGCCTGCGGCTCAAGTTCAACCCGCTGCCCGAGATCATCGAGGGCCGGCGCATCGTGGTCGTCGACGACTCGATCGTGCGCGGCAACACGACCCGCCAGATCGTGAAGATGCTCCGCGACGCCGGCGCCCTCGAGGTGCACATGCGCTCGACGGCTCCGCCGATCAAGAACCCGTGCCACTACGGCATCGACATGTCCACCCGGGACGAGATGATCGCGCACAACCGCACGGTCGAGGAGATCGCGGAGGAGCTCGACTGCGACTCCCTCGCCTACCTCTCGCTCGAGGGCGTGTACGAGGCGATCCGCGGCGATCGTGGCGACCACTGCGACGCCTGCTTCTCCGGCGAGTACCCGATCGGTGAGATCGGCGACGGCAAGTTCGCCTTCGAGAAGGCCCTGCCGGTCGTCCAGTAGGACCCGGTCGCGGCTCCGGCCGCGACGATCGACCACCGCGCTAGGTGGTCGACCCCCTTGCGCGCCGCGACGGATCGTGGTGCCACCCATTCGTCGTCGCACTGTCCCAGTTCGAGGACGGCGCCGCCCGTCGATCGTCACTCCGTGCGTTCGGCGTCGCCCGACCTCCGAACGAATGCCCAGAATCCCGGGCCAGCAGGCCGCTGCGGTATCGAGTCCGACAGGCTGTCGAAGCGTGACCCGCTCTATCACCCACTTTCAGTTCCATCACTGAATGGCGCTGTTATATTGCGGTAGTTCACTCACCTTTCCTGGCACATTGGTGATAGCTCGTCTATAACCGCAGGGCAGCCTCGGGCCGGCCAGGATCCCGGCCCCCAGCGCATGTCCCCGCCTCGGAAACTCTCGGAAACGCGGGTCGATGACCGCTGCCATCGGCAGCACGGGTGACCCTGCGGTGGGTGGCCACCATGCGTCGTCCGTGTGCTGCCACCCACCCACCCTGTCCGAAATGATCCTGTGAAGTTCAAGACCCTCCGCGCCCTCGCCCTCGCGACGCTCGCCTCGACCGCCCTGGTACCCGCCGTCGCCGAGGCCCGTCCCGGAACCAAGGCCGAGCCGCTCATCGTCGTCCCCGGCGCCGACCCGTTCTGCGGGCTGCAGAACACGTCCGCCACCGCGAACCTGCACCAGCTGTTCACGGCGAAGATCGACCCCGTCACCAACGCCCGCACCGATGCGGCCGCCAAGTGGGGCAAGGACCCGCTCCAGAGCGACTGGCTCTACACCTGGCTCTACGCCGACGGCTACAACCAGTGCCAGCCGGTCGTGAACCAGGGTCGCGCCCTCTACAACAAGATCGTCCAGAAGATCGCGCAGTGGAATGCGGCCCTCCCGGCCGGCACGCCCCAGCCGCAGAAGATCGACAAGGTCGATCTCGTCGGCATCTCCCTCGGCTCGCTCGTGACCCGTTCCTGCATTGCGAACACCGGCCGCGGCAACCCCAGCAACGAGACGCCCGGCTGCGCCGCGCTCATCGACGACTGGGTCGGCATCGTGCCGCCCAGCCACGGCAGCACGAGCCCCGAGACGATCGCTTGCCCGTGGAGCAACACCAGCACCTGCGCGGCAGTCAACCCGATCTCCGATTTCCAGATGAAGGTCAACGAGAAGTACAACGGCTTCATCGTCAACACGCTCGGGGCCGGCGACGAGACCCCGCAGGCCCCGGCGGTCAACACTGGCGGCAGCGCGATCGAGTACACGACGTACTGGGCCGGCAATGACGGCCTCATCACCCCGTCCGGCTCCGAGGCCCTCTGGGGTGCCGACAACGTGCGCGTCCAGTCCGGGGCCGCGGGCTCCGCGATCACGCAACTGCAGCACAACACGATCACGAACCCGACGCTCTGCCCCGGCTCCCCGGCGTACACCACGCCCGGCACCTGGGAGTGGCTCGCCCGCGCCCTGATGGACGTCGGCAACCACTGGAGCTACCCGGAGGAGTCGCCGCGCGCCTACCCGACGGCGATCGCCCCGACGTCGACCCTCAACTGCAAGTCCGCTCCGCCCGAGCTGGCTCAGCCGGTGCCGGCGCAGCCGATCAACTGATCCGAGCGGCAGGGCCGGGCGACGCGTTCGGCCCTGCACTGGGATCGCCCGGGGCCTGCCGGCCCCCGGTCATGCGGCCCTGCCTCGCGCCCAGCGCGCGAGGCAGGGCCGCAGTCGTTCCGGGCGCGGCGATCCCGACCGATCCGGCTGACAGAGTGACGCGGCCGTGACCGCCACGTCCACCACCGACTTCGACCTCGGTCGCCATCGCGACCTCCGGGGCCGGGAACGCCACACCTGGTATCGGCGAGCCGCGCTCGGCGTGATGCTGGCGGTGATCGTCGCGGCGCTCGCCGGCGCCTTCGGGCAGATGCAGTCGACCCGCGCGGCCACGAGCGACGCCGCGGAGCTCGAGATCCAGATGCCGAAGACCGTTCGCGGTGGCCTGCTGTGGCCGATGCGGATCAACGTGCGCGCGAAGACGAAGATCGTGTCGCCGACCCTCGTGCTCGGCTCGGGCTTCATCCGCGGCATGCAGCTCAACTCACTCGAGCCAGCCCCCGTGAGCGAGGCCAGCCGGCCGGCGAACGCGAACGGGCACGCGCCCTTCGCGCTCACCTACGGCACCCTGCAGCCGGGCGACACGCTCACCGTCTACGCCCAGCTGCAGGTCGATCCGACCACCATGGGCCGCCACGACGCCTCGGTCAGCCTCGAAGGCGCAAACATCCGCCCGGTCCGCTCCCCGGCGCACCTGAACGTGCTGCCCTGACCGCCGAGAGGCTCCCGCACCATGGATCTCGTCCTCCGCGCCACCTTCATCTTTTTCGTCATCTGGGGGATCACCCGCGTCGTCGGCCGGCGTGAGCTGTCGACGATGCAGCCCTTCGACCTCATCCTGCTCGTGGTGATCGGCGACATGGTCCAGCAGAGCGTCACCCAGAGCGACTTCTCCCTCACGGGGGCGGTGATCGTGATGTTCACCTTCACGCTGCTCACCGTGTTCATGAGCTACGTGTCCTTCCGGTTCTCCGCGCTGCGCCCCAAGATGCAGGGCGAGCCGCTGCTGCTCGTCCACGACGGCAAGATCATCCACCGCAACATGCGCCGCGAGCGGCTCACCGTCGACGATCTCGCTGCCGAGGCCCGCATCAACCAGATCGACGACCTCACCTCCCTGCGGTACGCCGTGCTGGAGACCAACGGCACGATCAGCTTCATCGCGTCATAGGCGCGCCTCGGGCCGCGCGGGCTCGCGCCGCCTCGGTACCGTGGCCCGCGTGGCCGGACTCCCGCGTATCGCCGTGCTCGCCTCGGGGGAGGGCACCAACCTCCAGGCGCTGATCGACCGGATCCACGGGTCGGCGGTCGAGATCGTCGCGGTCGGCGGCGACAAGCCCGGCGCCCGGGCCTTCACGCGCGCGAAGAACGCTGGTATCCCCACGCGCGTCTTCATCCGCGACGACTATGAGGACCGCCCCGCGCGCGACGCCGCCATCGCCGGGTGGCTGCACGAGCAGGGAGCGCGCACCGTGGTCCTCGCCGGCTACATGGCGCTGCTCACCCCCGTCTTCATCGCCGCGTTCCCGGGCCGCATCGTGAACGTGCACCCGTCGCTGCTGCCGCTCTACCCCGGTCTGCGCGCGATCGAACAGGCCCTGGAGGCAGGCGCCGCCGAGACCGGCGTCACCGTCCATCTCGTCGACGACGGCATCGACACGGGCCCCGTCCTGCTGCAGCGCGCCGTCGACATCCCGTCGGGCGCGGACTCGGGCCAGGTACGCAACCTGCTGCAGCCGATCGAACACGAGTTGCTCTGCGAAGCGGTCACCGGTGTCGCCTCCGCAGCGCCGCCCAGCCCCGCCTGATCCTCCGCGGCGGGGCGCAACGTGTCCCATCGCTGTCCAGAACTGCTGGCCACCCAACCGGTCGGGGGGCCGCTGGGATAGGATCGGACCCCTGTGAGCACCGAAGCATCAGCCCCCACGCCGCCCGAGGCCGTCCGCGTCCGGCGCGCCCTGATCTCGGTCTTCGACAAGCGAGGGATCGTCGACTTCGCCAAGGGTCTCGAAGCCCTCGGCGTCGAGATCGTCTCGACCGGTGGCACGCTCACCACGCTGGAGAAGGCGGGGGTCAAGGTCCGCCCGGTCGACGACGTCACCGGCTTCCCGGAGATGATGGACGGGCGCCTCAAGACGCTCCACCCGAAGATCTTCGGCGGCCTCCTCGGCGTTCGCGACAATCCCGAGCACGCCGCCGCCGCCGCCGAGCACGGCATCGAGTGGATCGACCTCGTCTGCGTGAACCTCTACCCGTTCGAGCAGACCGCCGCGCGCCTCGACCTCGACGAGTCGGCCGTCATCGAGCAGATCGACATCGGCGGCCCGTCGATGATCCGCGCCGCTGCGAAGAACCACGCGTACGCCGCCGTGGTCGTATCGCCGGAGTCCTACGACGGCGTCATCGCCGAACTCGAGGCCTCCGACGGTGAGCTCACCGCCGAGACCCGCCGCGCCCTCGCCGGCGAGGCCTTCCACACCACCGCGCGCTACGACTCGTCGATCGCCCGCTGGTTCTCCGAGCGCGCCGGGGCCCAGTTCCCCGACCTCTACGTGCGCGCCTTCGAGAAGACGATGGAGCTGCCGTACGGCGAGAACCCGCACCAGCGGGCCGCGTATTACACGCAGGTCGGCACCCGCACGCACGCCCTCTCGATGGTGCAGCAGCACCAGGGCAAGCAGCTCTCGTACAACAACCTCCTCGACCTCGACTCGGCCCGCCGGCTCGTCGCCGAGCTCAGCGACTCCGCCTGCGCGATCGTCAAGCACAACAACCCGTGCGGCGCCGCCCTCGCCGAGAGCCCGCAGGAGGCGTACGAGCGCGCCCTGCGGTCCGATCCGCTCAGCGCTTTCGGCGGCATCATCGCCCTCAACCGCGAGATCGACGGCACCCTCGCCAAGAAGATCGCCGAGAACTTCGTCGAGGTGATCGTCGCCCCGTCCTTCACCGACGAGGCCCTCGAGGTCTTCTCCGCGAAGCCCAACCTGCGCGTCCTGGAAGACCGCGAGCGTCGCTTCCGCCGCGGCATCGACCCCGAGACCCGCGACCTCGGCGGCGGCATGCTCATGCAGGACCGCGACACCGACCCGGACGACCGTTCGCAGTTCGAGGTCGCCTCCGACCGCCACCCCACCGAAGCCGAGTGGGAAGAACTCCTCTTCGCCTGGCGCGTCGTGCGCCACGTGAAGTCGAACGCCATCGTCATCACGAAGGACCGCGCCACGATCGGCATCGGCGCCGGCCAGATGAGCCGCGTCGACTCCGTCCGCATCGCCCTCGACAAGTCGCGCGTCGACTCCCTCGACGGCGCCGTGCTCGCCTCCGACGCGTTCTTCCCGTTCGCCGACGGCCCCGAGCTCGCCATCGACTCCGGCGTCAAGGCGATCATCCAGCCCGGCGGCTCCAAGCGCGACGACGAAGTCGTCGAAGCCGCCAACCGCCGCGGCGTGGCCATGGTCTTCACCGACTTGCGCCACTTCCGCCACTAGATCGCCCCGGAGGAGCCCTCTCGGCGGATCTTCGGGCTGGACACGACACCCACGGCCAGAGGCCTGAGCATGTCGCGCCCAGCCCGAATCTCATCCGAGATGGCCTCCTCAGGAACGATCTAGAGATCGTTCGTTTGGCAGTTCCTAGCTCGTGGCTGCGTTGGCCACGGCGTCGACGACGCTGAACACGATCGTCGCCTCCAGGCCGATGGCCTTGAGGTTGGCGGTCAGGTCGCGCTGGATCTGATCCTGGTCGGCGGCCGCCGCGGGAGCGTCGCTGGTCTCGGCGATCGCTTCCGGGATCGGAGCGATGGTCGCCTTCGGGACGGCCAGGACCGAGGCCGTCGCGCAGAGCGCCGCGATGGCCAGGATCGCATTGATGGAGAGTGGACGAGAGGGTCGGGTGGGACCGGTCATGTGGTGTGCGTGATGCTTTCCGGGGGAGCGGCGAGGTGCCGTTCTTCGTTGACCGTACGACGAGGTCAAACCTGCCTGTCGAGTTTGTTCACAACTCCGATCACCCCGTAAGAAGTGCGACTTGCAGGGCGGCCAAACGCACACCGGGGCCCGTTTGCTGGCCGGTATCTTGCCAGTCGTGCCCACCCCCTTCGGTCCTCCGCTCACCGACCAGGCCACGCGTCTCGTCCTCCTCGGGAGCGGCGAACTCGGCCGGGAAGTGGCCATCGAGGCGATGCGCCTCGGTTGCGAGGTCGTGGCGATCGACCGCTACGAGGGTGCGCCCGCGATGCAGATCGCGCACCGCAGCATCGTCTGCTCCATGAGCGAGGCGTCCGAGCTGCGCACCGTCCTCACCAACGAGCGCGACCGGCCCTGCGCTCGGATGCTGGTCGTCCCCGAACTCGAGGCGATCGCGACGCCCGTGCTGCAGGAGCTCGAAGCCGACGGCCTGCACGTCGTCCCGACCGCTCTCGCCGCTCGCCTCTCGATGGACCGCGAAGGCATCCGTCGCCTCGCGGCCGAGGAGCTCGGCCTTCCGACTTCGCCCTACCGGTTCTGCGACTCGCTCGAGGAGCTGGAGGAGGCCGTCGCCTCCGTCGGCACGCCGTGCGTGGTGAAGCCGGTGATGTCGTCGTCGGGCAAGGGCCAGAGCGTCGTCCGCACGCCGGCCGACGCCGAAGCGTCGTGGCAGTACGCGCAGGAGGGCGGGCGCGTCGGGCTCGGCCGCGTGATCGTCGAGGGTTTCGTCGAGTTCGACTACGAGATCACGCTCCTCACCGTGCGCCACGCGGGCGGCACGGTCTACTGCAAGCCGATCGGGCACGTCCAGGAGGACGGTGACTACCGCGAGAGCTGGCAGCCGCACCCCATGAGCGAGGCCGCGCTCGCCGAGAGCAAGCGCGTCGCCGCCGCCGTCACCGAGGCGCTCGGCGGCACCGGGCTCTTCGGGGTCGAGCTCTTCATCCGCGGCGATGAGGTGCTCTTCAGCGAGGTCTCCCCGCGCCCGCACGACACGGGCATGGTCACCCTTGCCACCCAGCGCCTCTCGGAGTTCGCCCTCCACGTGCGCGCGATCCTCGGGCTCCCGATCCCGAGCGACGAAGACGGGTTCGTGCCGCAGATCGCCCCGGGCGCCAGCGCCGTCCTGCTCGCCACCGAGGTGAGTTCGGAGCCGCTCGTCGAAGGCGTCGCCGAGGCGATGGCCGTCGATCCGACCGTCGACGTGCGGGTCTTCGGCAAGCCCGACGCGCGACCAGGCCGCCGCATGGGTGTGGCGCTCGCCACGGGCACCGACGCCGACGCCGCCCGTCTCGTCGCCCGCGAAGCGGCGTCGAAGCTGCGCGTGCGCTGAGGCACAGCCGCAGCGCGGCCGGCCGGCTGGCGCGACCGACGACACGCTGGCTGCGGCGCCGACGGGCAGGCCAGGTCGACGTCCCCGCGCCGAACGTCGAAATTCACCCCTCCCAGGGGGTGGATCTCGACGTTCGGCCCCTGGTCGGCGCCGGGCTGACGCCTCTGTGTGCATGCCCTCATGCCCCCGCCGGGTGGCGGGGTTACGTTGGGACTGATGTCGTTCGTCGTCCCGTCCGTCACCCTCCGGCGCGGCGGGGTCGCCCTCGTCCCCCTCTCACTCGAGCACGAGGCGGGCCTGGCGGCGGCCGGCAGCGCCGACGGCCTCTCGAAGCTGAAGGTCACCTGGGTGCCCGACGAGGAATCCGCCGCCGAGTACATCCAGCTGGCGATCGACATGCGCAACGCCGGCTCGCGGGTCGCGTTCGCGGTGATCGACGAGCCCTCCGGCGACGTGATCGGCAGCACGAGCTACCACGACATCATCCTGCCGGCCCGTCGCGTGGAGATCGGCTACACGTTCTACGCAAAGCGATTCCACCGCACGCACGTGAACCCCGTCTGCAAGCTCATGCTGCTCGAGCATGCCTTCGAGACGCTCGGCGCCTCGGTGGTCGGATGGCGCACCGACGGCGAGAACTACGCTTCCCAGGCCGCGATCGAGGCGCTCGGCGCGCAGTTCGACGGCCGGATCCGTCGGCACGCGGTGCGCCGCAACGGCGACCTGCGCGACTCGATGATGTACTCGATGACCCCCGAGGAATGGCCGGCCGCGAAGGAGAAGCTCTACGCGCGACTCACGGCCTTCGCCGAGGACTTCTAGGTGGGCGACAGGCGGCGCACGGCGGCGACGCAAGACTGTCGACGCTTACGACGCCCACGCCGACCGGCACGGATCGTCCCCGGTGTCGTGGGCTCCGTTGACGGCGAATACCGCGGTCAATCCAGCCCACGACAAACCGCGCGACTCGCCCGGACCCTCGTGGGCTCCGTTGACGGCGAATAGCGCGGTCAATCCAGCCCACCCGACCGACCGACCGTCGGGCCGCGGCGCGGCCCGCCCTACGGCGCGACGTACCCGCTGTCGGGGTCGATCGCGCCGGAGAACACGAGCACCAGCAGCAGCACGCCGAGGCCGACGCGGTAGAACACGAACGGCGCGTACGAGCGCGTCTTGAGGTACTGCATGAGCCAGGCGATCACGGCGTAGCCGACGAAGAAGGCGACGATCGTCGCCGCGATGGTCGGGCCCCAGCCGGTGGCCTGCTCCGAGCCGCCGATGTCCTTGAGCTTGTAGACGCCGGAGCCGAACACGGCCGGCAGCGCCAGCAGGAACGCGTACCGCGTCGCGGCCTCACGGGAGTAGCCGAGGAGCCGGCCCGCGGTGATCGTGCCACCGGAGCGAGAGACGCCCGGGATCAGCGCCATCGCCTGGGCGAAGCCGTAGATCAGGCCGTGCTTGACGGTGAGGTCCTTCAGCTCGCGTTCGGAGCGCGACACGCGGTCGGCCCAGCCGAGCAGCAGGCCGAACACGATCAGCGTGACGGCGATCAGGCGCAGGTCGCGGAAGGCGGAGTCGATCGGTGACTCCAGGAAGAGCCCGAGGATCACGACGGGCAGGGTGCCCATGATCACGAGCCAACCCATGCGCGCGTCCGGGTCGGTCGGCCACTTGCGCGCGGGCAACGACTTGAACCAGGCCGTGAGGATCCGGATGAGGTCTTTGCGGAAGTACAGGACGACCGCGATCTCGGTGCCGATCTGCGTGACGGCCGTGAAGGCCGCGCCCGGGTCGCCCCAGCCGGCGAAGGCCGACGCGATCCGGATATGGGCGCTCGACGAGATCGGCAGGAACTCGGTGAGGCCCTGCACGATCCCGAGGACGATCGCCTCGAAGAAGTTCAGCGGGTCGGCAGCGGCGAGCAGCATCGGCGCGGGACTCTACCGAGGGCTCCCTGAACCGAACGTGAGAGCCATCTTGCTCCCCGCCGGCGCCCGCCGTCCGGGCCGATCAGGCCGAGCGACTCAGGGTTTCGTCCACGGGCCCTCTTCATTTGTTCAGACTGACCGACTATGGTTTAGGCATGGCTAAACCTTCACTTCGTCGCGCCTCACGGTGGCGCGTCCTCGCTCTCCTCTTCGCAACTGCCCTCTTCGGCGTCGGCGTGGCCGGCTGCGGGACCGACGAGGAGACTGCGAGCGCCGACGGTCGCAAGACCGTCCTCACCACCTTCACCGTGATCGCAGACATGGCCCGTGAGGTCGCCGGCGACCGGGTGAACGTCGCCTCGATCACGAAGCCCGGCGCCGAGGTGCACGGCTACGAGCCCACCCCGAGCGACCTCAAGAACGCCGCCAAGGCCGACCTGATCCTTGAGAACGGCCTTGGGCTCGAGCGATGGTTCGAGCAGTTCGTGAGCCGTGCGCGCGTCGACTCGGTCACGCTCACCGACGGCATCATCCCCATCCCGATCGAGGGCGAGAGCGAGTACGCCGGCAAGGCGAACCCGCACGCGTGGATGTCGACCGACAACGCCGTGATCTACGTGGAGAACATTCGCAAGGCGCTCACGAAGCTCGACCCGCAGGGCGCCGCCACCTTCACCAAGAACGCCGCCGCCTACACCGCGAAGCTGAAGGAGGTCGGCGACGAGGTGAAGGCCGACCTCGCCAAGCTCCCCGCGAACCAGCGCGCGCTCGTCACCTGCGAGGGCGCCTTCGCCTACCTCGCCCGCGACCTGGACCTCGACGAGATGTACCTGTGGCCGGTAAACGCCGAGCAGCAGGGCACGCCGCAGCAGATCGCGGCCGTCGTGCGGTTCGTCCGCGACCGCAAGGTCCCCGGCGTGTTCTGCGAGTCGACCGTGAGCGCGAAGGGCCAGGAGCGCGTCGCCAGCGAGTCCGGGTCGCGCTTCGCCGGCACCCTCTACGTCGACTCCCTCTCCAAGCCGGACGGGCCCGTCCCGTCCTACCTCGAACTGCTCCGCAAGGACGCCACCACGATCGCTGCCGGCCTCGGCGCGAAGGAGCCCCAGTCATGACGAACTCCGTCGCGTCCGTCCGCGGACTGCACGTCGGGTACGGCGGCACGGTCGCCCTCGACGGCGTCGACCTCGAGATCGAGGGAGGCCTCGTGCACGGCTTGATCGGCATGAACGGCTCGGGCAAGTCGACGCTGTTCAAGGCGCTGATGGGGCTCGTGAAGCCGTCGTCCGGCTCGATCGAGCTGTTCGGCGGCGACTCGCTGGCGGCCCGCCGCAGCGGCCGCGTCGCCTATGCCCCGCAGAACGAGGACGTCGACTGGGCATTCCCCGTCTCGGTGCGCGACGTCGTCGCGATGGGCCGGTACGGCAAGCTCGGCACCCGCCGTCGCCTGCGCCCCGAGGACCACGAGGCCATCGACCGCGCCCTCGAGCGCGTGGAGCTGACCGACCTCGCCAGCCGCCAGATCGGCGCACTCTCCGGCGGTCAGCGCAAGCGTGCGTTCGTCGCGCGCGGCCTCGCCCAGGGCGCCGAGCTGCTCCTGCTCGACGAGCCGTTCGCCGGCGTCGACAAGCGCAGCGAGGCGACGATCACCACCCTCCTGCGCGACCTCGCCGCCGAGGGACGCACGATCCTGGTCTCCACCCACGACCTCATCGCCGTGCCCGAGCTGTGCGACGAGATCGCGCTGATCAACCGCCGGATCGTCGCCCGCGGCACCGCCGACGAGGTCCTGCGGCCCGAGCCACTCGCCAAGGCCTTCGGCGGGTTCGTCCCCGCCTCTGCCCTTCAGCTCCACGAGGTCGCGGCATGAACTTCCTCGTCAACGCCGGGCTCTTCACCTGGTTCACCGAGCCGCTCGACTACACGTTCGTGCAGTACGCGCTGCTCGTGGCGACCGTCTGCGGCATCACGTGCGCGGTCCTCTCCTGCTGGCTCACGCTCCTCGGCTGGTCGCTCATGGGTGACGCCGTCTCCCACGCCGTGCTGCCCGGCGTGGTGCTCTCCTACGTGATCGGCGCGCCGTTCGCGATCGGCGCCTTCATCTTCGGCTCGGGAGCGGTCGCGATGATCGGCGGCCTCAACCGCACGAGCAAGGTGAAGGAGGATGCCGCGATCGGCATCGTCTTCACGGGCCTCTTCGCGCTCGGGCTCGTGCTCATCAGCGTGATCCCGTCGAACATCGACCTCAACCACATCCTGTTCGGCAACGTCCTCGGCGTGAGCGACAGCGACATCATCACCTCGATCGTGATCGGCGTGATCGTGGTCTCGGTGCTGCTCTTCAAGCGCCGCGACCTCGTGCTCTACGCGTTCGACCCCACGCATGCCCACGCGATCGGCCTCTCGCCGCGTCGCCTCGAGGCCCTGCTGCTCGGGGCGCTCGCGCTCACCGTGATCGTCGCCCTGCAGGCCGTCGGGATCGTGCTCGTGGTCGCGATGCTCATCACGCCCGGCGCGACGGCCTATCTCCTCACGGACCGCTTCGACCGGATGCTCGCGATCGCGGTCGGCACGAGCGTCGTGGCGTGCGTCCTCGGCACGTACCTCAGCTACCACCTCGACGCCTCCACCGGCGGCGCCATCGTGTGCGTGCTGACGCTCGAGTTCATGGCCGCCTACGGCTTGGCGACGCTGCGCAAGTCGGGTGGCGCGACGAAGGAACCGACGACGGAAGCCGTCGCCTCCGTCGCCTGATCGCCCGCAAGATGGCATGTCCGCGCCACTGAGGCGTGAGTCCCATCACAAGCCGCTCCGTCGACCGGATGGAGCGGCCCGGCCCGCGGCTCGGGGCCACGAACCCCCGGAAATCCAGCCGGTTTCTGGAGGTTTCCACGTGGGCGCTCTGCAGAGCACCTGCGAAACGGACATCCCTGGCCTCTTTCGAGACCGACTCATACGTAGAACGTCCTCGCCGCCAGCCCGTGTTCCTGGGTAGGTTCTTGCGGATGAGCGACGAGCAGACCCCCGCCGCTGAGCCCCTGCGCGTAGGGACGCACTCCGGTTCGTTCCACGCCGACGAGGTGTTCGCCCTCGCCACCCTTCGGCTCGCCCACGGCGCGATCGGGATCATCCGCACGCGCGACTCCGATGCGCTCGCCCTCTGCGACCTGCGGGTCGACGTCGGCCGCAAGTACGACCCGACCACCGGCGACTTCGACCACCACCAGGGCGACGCCGGCGAGCGGCCCAACGGCATCCGGTACGCCTCGTTCGGACTCGTCTGGCGCGAGCTCGGACCACAGGTGTGCGGCAGCGAGGCGATCGCCGAGGAGCTCGACCAGGCTCTTGTCGCGCCGATCGACGCCGGCGACAACGGCCAGGAACTCATCACCGACGCTGTCTTCGATGGTGTCTCGCCCTACCACCTGGGTCGACTCATCGCGTCGTACGGCCCGTCCTGGGACGACCCCGACCGCGAGGCCTCCGAGCAGTCCGGCTTCGGCGAGGCGCTCATGCTCGCCGACGGCATCCTGCGCCGCGAGATCGCGTCGTCGCAGGCCCGCGCCCGCGCGACCGGCCTCGTGCGACAGGCGATCGAGAAGGCCCCCGACGGCCGCCTCATCGAGTTCGACCGCGGCCTGCCGTGGAAGGCGATCGTGATGAAGGAGGCGCCCGACGCCCTCGTCGTGATCTACCCGCGCGGCACCGCCGACTGGGGCGTCCAGGCCGTCCCTGCCGACACCGGCAACTTCGACAACCGCAAGGACTTCCCGGAGGCCTGGGCCGGTCTCGAGGGCGAGGAGCTGCAGGCCGCCACGGGTGTCGACGATGCCGTCTTCTGCCACGTCGGCCGGTTCATGGCCGTCGCCCGCAGCCGCGAGGGCGCGCTCGCCCTCGCGAAGCAGGTCGTCGACGGCTGAAGCGCCGCCGGGGCCGAGCCGGGACTCCAGTTCCTCGCCAGCCCTCAGGTGACGCCTGCCCTCAGGCGTAGGCGGGTGTGCGCGGGAGCGCGTCCTCGGCGACCGTGGCGAGGCGGTCGACGAGCAGCTTCACGATGGGCCAATAGGTGAAGCGGATCACTGGCTCGAGCGCGGCCGGGGCGTGGCAGGTGAGTACGATGGTGCAGCCGTCCGGATCGGTGCGCACCTCGTGATCGATCTTCACCAGGCCGACCTTCCAGACCCAGTGGCGGCGCTCCGCGGACTTCTCGACGATGTCGATGCGGGCCGGCACCGGCAGCACGCCGAAGAGGCGCGCAGCACCGAGGGCCGAGCTCTCGACCTCGCCGTCGCCGAGCCCCCACGCGCCCCGCACGTGCGGCGACCACTCATGCCAGCGCGACGGCTCGGCGACGAGGGCCCAGGCGACGTCCGCGTCGGCGGCGCTGGGAACGGAGTAGCGAAGCATGACCATCAGGCTACGCGGCGCAGCGCCGCGTAGGGGCGGCGATCACGCCCCGTTCACGACTGCCGAACGTCGCGATTCACCCCTCGCCGGGGGTGAATTTCGACGTTCGGCCCCCAGAGGCCCGCTGACGCCGCAGCCAGCGTCGAGCTGGCCGGCAGCGCCGCGCTGACTACTTCTCGTCGCGGTCCGGGTTCTGCACGCCGTTCGGGCCGCGCTCGAACACGGAGACGGCCTCGATGTGGGGCGTCTGGGGGAACATGTCGACCGGCTGGACCGACTTGAGCACGTAGCCCGCGTCGACGAGCTGACGCGCGTTCGGCGCGAGCGTCGTCGGGTTGCACGACACGTAGACGATGCGACGGGGTGCGGCGTCGACGACCCGCCGGACCACCTTCTGCGAGAGGCCCGCGCGGGGCGGGTCGACGACGGCGACGTCCGGCTTGAAGCCACGCTCCAGGAGCGCCGGGAGGGCGACGCGCACGTCGCCCGCGACGAAGTTCGCCTTGTCGAGACCCTCGCGCTGCGCGACCATCATCGCGTCGTTGATCGCCTCGGGGATCGACTCGATGCCCCACAGCTCACCCACGCGCGAGGCGAGCGTGAGCCCGATCGTGCCGATGCCGCAGTACAGGTCGACGAGCCGCTCCCAGCCCTCGAGGGCGGCCGCGTCGCGCACGATCGAATAGAGCTCCTCGGCCATGAGCGTGTTCGTCTGGAAGAACGCCTCGGCGGAGATCTTGTACGTGATCCCGTGGAGCTCCTCCTCCAGGCGCTCCTTGCCCTTGAGGATGCGCGTCTCGCCACCGTGGGTGGTCTCGGACTGCGCATCGGTCTTCGTGAGCAGGAGGCCGTCGACATCGACCGCGTCGATGAGCGAGTCGACGTCGAACTTGCCGCCGCCGACCACGAGCCGGGCCTGCAGCTGGCCGGTGCGCTTGCCCTCGCGGATCACGAGGTTGCGCAGGATGCCGGTACGGGCCCGGCGGTCGAACGCCGGGATCTGGTGCTCGCGCGCCCACGCGACGACCTGCGCGCGCACGTCGTTCATGGCCTCGGACGCGAGGGTGAAGTCCTCCACGTCGACCACGCGCCACCACTCACCGGGCGGGTGGAAGCCGCAGGCGATGCCCTTCTTGGCAGGATCGTTGGTGTCGTCGGGCGCGAACGAGAACTCGATCTTGTTGCGGTAACGCCACTGTTCGACGGCCGGGACGATCGGCCGCATCGGCGGATCCTCGAAGTGGCCGAGGCGCTGCATCGCGTCCTTGACCTGATCCGCCTTCTCCTTGAGCTGACGCTCGTAGGTGAGCACCTGCCACGGCGCGCCGGGGTGGTCGCCCTTCGGCTCCACGCGATCGGGCGACGGCTCGAGGAGCTCGATCGTGCGGGCCTCGGCGTAGGAGCGCTTGCGCTTGCCGACCTCGGCCAGGACGCGGTCGCCTGGAATCGCGCCCGTGACGAAGACGACGTAGCCGCCCTCCATCCGCGCGACGCCTGCGCCACCGTGGGCGAAGCGGTCGACGGTCAGCTCGATGCGGTCGCCGCGGTCGGGGCGGTTCTCGAACGGCTTCGTCGGACGGTTCTCGGAGAGCTCCGCGCGCAGCGGCGGAAGGCCGTCGTCGGCGGGCTCGGGAACGGGGGCATCGGCCGTGTCGGCGGAGTTGACCGGCGCAGTGCCGGCAGCCCCTTCGATGGGGTCGACGGTGGTCGCGTCGCTCGAGGCGAGGACGTCGGCCGGGGTCTCGTCGGCAGTGGAACTCATGCCGTCACCTTGGCGGTCGTCTGGGAAGGGGAGGTGCGCTTCGCGAGGCGATGCAGCCACCAGATCATGAGGAACTGGATCGGCAGGCGCGCGATGAGCGACGCTTCGCCGCCCGGCACCATCTTGTGGAACTTCTCCTGCGACGCCATGTAGACGTTCGACGGGAACACCGCGATCAGGAGCGCGATGAGGTACCAGGCGCCGAACCGGCGGGTCCGCGGGAAGAGGAAGAGCGCGCCGCCGACGATCTCCGCGACGCCGCTGATGATCACGAGCTCGTGGGGCGCGGGCAGCTGCGGCGGCATGATCTGCTCGTACGTGCCGGGCTTCGCGAGGTGCAGGATGCCGGTCGTCGTGAACAGGGCGAAGACGGACACGGGGCCGAAGATGCGCTCGGCGAGCGAGCGCTTGCGGGGGTCGGCAGACATGCCTACGCCTTTGCGTCGATGGCCTTCAGGACGGTGGCGCGGCCCTTGCCGGCGGCCTCCCGCGTCCGAAGGACCGTGAGTTCGGATGGTGCGAGCGTCGGCAGCAGCGCGACGAGCTCCTTCACCGTAAGCGCTGAGGGGTCGGCGGGGGCCTTCCCGGGCGCGGTCGCCGCCGGTGCCTTGACCGGTGCCTTGGGCTTCTTCGCGGCGGCGGGCTTCTTGGCCGCGGCCGGCTTCTTCGCGGCCGTCGACTTCTTCGCGGCGGCGGCGGGCTTCTTCGCGGCTCCCGACTTCTCGGGGGCCGGGGCGTCGGCCGCAGCAGACGCGGGCTGCCCCTTCGGGCGGCCGGCGAACGCCTCGGCGCTCACGAAGCGAGCGGCCTCGCGGCGCGACTCCTCCTGCTCCTCGTCGCGCAGCTTCTTGCGCCGGCGCTTGCTGCGCGGATCGACGGCATCGGCCACGTCGGCCACCTTCGCCGGGATCGCGCGGGCGATCGCGTCGACCTCGCTGCGCAACTCGAGCGCCTGCTCGCGGCCGAGCGAGACGAGGCTCGCGGCCAGCTCCTCGGCGTCGCGGCGCGTCATGCGGCCGCGCAGGACGGCGTCCTCGAAGACCGACTGCACGCGATCGGAGGAGAGCACCACGGCACGCTGCAGCGCGTCGCCGACCTCGCTGAAGGCGTCGCGGACGTGGTCTTCGCTCGGTGGCTTGCGAGGAGTCACAGCGGCCGGGCGGCTGATGGCGTGGTGGCGTGCAGCGGATGTGCGTGCACCGTGGATGCCAGAGGCCGACTGGTGATCTTCCATAGTGGTGGTTTCACAGGGTGGATCATCGGGTGGCCTCGGGCGCCGCGGAGCGCGTGCAGACGCCGCGCGAAACCACGGCATCAGTCGCCCAGTGTGCCCTACGGGACAGCGGTTCGGTGGGAGCGGGCGCGCCGTGGACCCGATGCGTGCCGAGTCGCACAGAAAGCGGCGATGTGAGGCACGCCGTCCTCAGGGTGAGCCCCTCTCCGATTCAGGCGCCGTGCAGCGCCATCGGGCTCAGGCTTCGAGCAGGAACTCGAGCAGCGCCTTCTGTGCGTGGCGGCGGTTCTCGGCCTGGTCCCAGATGCGCTGGCGGTCGCCGTAGAGCACCGACTCGGTGATCTCGTCGCCCGGGTGAGCGGGGAGGCAGTGGAGCGCGATGGCGCCGTCGGCGGCGGCGTCGAGCAACGCGTCGTCGATCCGGTACGGACGCAGCGCGGCGGTGCGCTCCTCGGCGGTGTCCTCGTCGCCCATGCTCACCCACACGTCGGTGTAGATCGCGTGGGCACCGGCGACGGCCTCGGCGGG
>JAURVW010001342.1 GCA_030655275.1 Solirubrobacteraceae bacterium | reverse complement strand
GCGGCGACGGTCGGGCCGGCCTGGGTGGCCGCGCCCGCTGCCCGCGACGAGGTGCGGGCCCTCGCCGTGCAGGCGCTCCGCGCCCCCGTCCTGTCCGAGCTGTGGGCCGACGGCCCGCCGAGTCGCGAGCGGTCGTTCACCGTCGCCGTCGGAGATGCGGGGCACATGATCGGGGGCGTGCTGGATGCCTGGCGCGCCGGTCCGAGCGGCGAAGCGCTCGTCGTGGACTACAAGACCGATCGCGTCCGGCCCGGGGAGGACCTCGCCGCGAAGACGGCCACCGAGTACGCGCTGCAGCAGAAGATCTACGCGCTCGCCGCCCTACGGGCCGGCGCGGGGAGCGTGCGGGTCGTGCACCTCTACGTGCGCGCCGAGGCCGGCACGGTCGAAGCGCGCTGGGACGCGAGCGACATGGAGGCCCTCGAGGCCGAGCTCGCGCGGGTCGCCGCGGCGGTCGACGGGGGCGGCGTCCCGGCGCCGACGGACGCGCCGAACCGCTTCACCTGCGACCGCTGCCCCGTGCGCGGCACCCTCTGCACCTGGCCCGTCGAGATGACCGAACGGCTGCCCGACGGGGCCGGCGCTCGCACCTGAGCGGTCCGACAGGCTCAGTCGCGCTTGCGGCGATCGCCGCCGAGGGCATCCTCGAGCCGGTCCCCGAGCTTGCGCAGGTCGACGCCGGCCTCGCCGAGCCGGTCCCCGAGCTTGTGGAGGTCGACGCCCGCGACCTTTCGATGCTCCTCGTGGAGCTCGACCCGCGCCAGCAGCGGCTCCGGGTCCGGGGGATGCAGGAGCGCCTCGTCGCGGTCGGGATCGCCCTCGGGCATCACGCCGAGCGGGTGCCCGGCGATCGCGGGATCGTCGGCGCCGGGCAGGCGGACGAGGGCATGTGGGCCGTTGCGACGGAGATCGAGCTCGGCGTTCACCGCCGCGCCGAGCAACACGACGACGCCGCTGAGCCACAGCCACAGCAGCAGGATGATCGGCGTCGCGAAGGTGCCGTAGGTCGCGCCGAGCGAGGCGAGGTTGCGGATGTAGAAGACGAACGCGCCCGACGCGACGATCCAGCCGATCCCCGCCACGACCGCGCCCGGGAGCAGCTCACGGACCGACGGTGTGTGGATGCGGTCCGGGGCGATGCGGAAGAGCACGAGCATCGCGACGACGATCCCGAGGAAGACCAGCACGGGGCGGACGACCTCCCACACGAGCGGGGCCCCGGACTCGGCGCCGAGCCAGCGGAACACGGCGTCGGCGATCTCGTCGCCGGCGGCGAGTCCGGCAAGGGCGAACACGAGGACGGCGATCAGGAACAGCGTCCAGAGCGAGAAGTGGACCCGGCCGAGGATCGGGTTGCGGCCACGGCGGCGATCGGCGTCGGGTTCGATCGCGCGCCCGGCAGCCGCCAACCACCCCGAGGCACTCGAGATCGAGGCGAGGCCGGCGATGATCGCGGCGAACGTGACGCCTCGGCTGGCCCGCTCGGCCGCGCCCTGCAGGGTGTTCTGCAGCGAGTCCGCGAGTTTGGGGTCGAGCCCCTGCTGCACGGTCCAGTCGACCCCGTCGGTCACCGTCTGCGGTGAGCTCAGCAGCAGCGACACGAGCACCACGAGCAGGAGCCCGGGAAAGAACGACTGGACCGCGTAGTACGCCATAGCAGCCGCAGGGTCGGTTCCGCCATCGGCAACGCGCTTGATGGACGACCAGCCGATGGAGGTCCAACGTCTTGCCCGCCCGTGGCCGGGCGTTCTGCGATTTTCGTCCACCGATCGAGACCCTAGAGGGCCCCGGTGTCGTAGGGATGACAAGGGGAACGACGCCGGAGTCGTTGCGGAAGCAACAATTCTTCACAAGTAGTTGCAATTGCAAGGATCTGGTGCCATACTGCTTCCTCAGGCGAGCACACGAACATCGAGAGGGAGACACGATGGAACCAGGCGATCAGCTTGATCAAATCCTCAGGGCTGCGGAGCGTTACCCGCTGCTCAGTCACCCCGAGGTCATTGAACTTTCAAAGCGCATCGAGGCCGGCAACCTCGAAGCCAAGGAAAAGCTCATCAACTCCAACCTGCGGCTGGTCGTCTCGATCGCCCGCAACTACCAGGGTCAGGGGCTCCCGCTGGGCGATCTCGTCCAGGAGGGCATGCTCGGACTGATCCGCGCCGCCGAGAAGTTCGACTACCGCAAGGGGTACCGCTTCTCCACGTACGCGACGATCTGGGTCCGCCAGGCACTCCAGCGTGGCCTCGACAACAGCGGCCGTACGATCCGTCTGCCCGCACACGTCGCACAGCGCGTGCGCCGGATGCGTCGTCTCGAGCGCGAGCTGTCGACGCAGCTGGGTCACGTGCCGACGGAGCTCCAGCTCGCGGATGCCCTGGCGACCGACCTCGAAGAGGTCGCGAAGCTGCGGCATCACGACCGCACGATGGCGTCGCTCGACGCCGGCGTGGGGGAGGACGGCGAGACGCCGCTTTCCTCGCTGCTCCCGGACGATGGCCCGGAGGTCGCCGATGTCGTCGCCGACCAGTCGGTCCGCGACGGTCTGCGCAACCAGATCCAGTCGCTCCCGTCCGACGAGCGCGACGTGATCACGCTGCGTTTCGGTACCGGGCTCGAAGGAGTCCACACCGTCGAGCAGGCCTCCCGCAAGCTGGGTATCCCGGCGTCGCGTACCCGCGACATCGAGGCCCGCGCGCTGGATCGCCTCTCGCGCCAGCCGGAAGTCGCGGCACTGCGCGAGGTCGCGTAGCGAAAAACGACCGAGAACGCACGCGGTTAGTGCCGCGTGTCACACGAAATCTGAGCCCGGTGCGGAGACGCGCCGGGCTCTTTCGTTCTCTGGGTGCCCCGCGGGCGCCATTGCTAGACTTCGCCGACCTTGCGCGAGCTTTCGCCGCGGGGCCCCGTCTCCGGTTGGATCCCCCTGTCCGGAGACCTCACCCACCTCGAACCTTGCGGACTTGCATGACGCGACCGGCGGACGGCCTTTACGACCCTCGCAACGAGCACGACGCCTGTGGCGTCGCGCTGGTGGCCAAGCTGGACAACGTCCCCACCCGCGAGATCGTCTCCATGGCGCTGCTCGCGCTCGACAACATGGAGCATCGCGGGGCCGAGGGCGCCGACGCGAACACGGGCGACGGCGCGGGCATCCTGCTCCAGATGCCCGACGCGTTCATCCGCGGCGTGGCCGGCTTCGAGCTCCCCGAGCTCGGCCGCTACGGCGTGGCGATGTGCTTCCTCCCACAGGACGACGCGCTGCGGGCCGAGATCAAGGCCACGCTCGTGTCCACGGTCGAGGCCGAGGGCCAGACCGTCCTGGGCTGGCGCGACGTGCCGGTCGTGCCGGAGTCGGTCGGCGTCACCGCCAACGCGAGCCGCCCGGTCTTCGAGCAGCTCATCATCGGCGCGTCCGCCGACCTCGCCGACCGCGACGCCTTCGAGCGCAAGCTCTACGTGATCCGGCGGATCGCCGAGCTCGCCTGCGGCAGCGACCTCTACGTCGCCTCCTGCTCGAGCAAGACGCTCAACTACAAGGGCATGCTGATCTCAGGTCAGCTCACCAAGTTCTTCCCGGACCTCTCCGACGAGCGCGTCGCCAGCGCCGTCTGCCTCGTCCACTCGCGTTTCTCCACGAACACGTTCCCGAGCTGGGACCTGGCTCATCCGTTCCGGGTCATCGCGCACAACGGCGAGATCAACACGCTCCGCGGCAACATCAACTGGATGCGGGCCCGTGAGAGCCAGCTGCAGTCCGAGCTCTTCGGCGACGACCTCCAGAAGATCATGCCGGTCGTCCGCCCGGACGGTTCCGACTCGGCCACGTTCGACAACGTCCTCGAGCTCCTCATGCTCGGCGGGCGCTCCTTGCCGCACTCGGTGATGATGATGGTGCCGGAGGCCTACGAGCGCCGCACCGATCTCCCGAAGGAGCTCCAGGGCTTCTACGCGTTCCACGCCGCGCTCATGGAGCCGTGGGACGGCCCCGCCGCCGTCTGCTTCACCGACGGTTCCGTCGTCGGCGCCACGCTCGACCGCAACGGCCTACGCCCGGGTCGCTGGGTCGAGACCACCGACGGCATCGTCGTCCTCGGCTCCGAGACCGGTCTGCTGCCGGAGATCACCACCGACCGCATCAAGCGCCTCGGTCGCCTGCAGCCGGGCAAGCTCTTCCTGATCGACCTCGAGGCCGGCAAGATCGTCGACGACGCCGAGGTCAAGTCGAAGATCGCCTCCCAGCAGCCGTACGGCGAGTGGTTCGAGGAGCACAACGTCTCCCTGAGCGACATCCCCGCCCGCGAGGCGATCGCCCCGGCGCTCTCCACCCGCCAGCGACAGCTCGCCTTCGGGTACACCCAGGAGGACGAGCGCGTGATCATCGCGCCGATGGCTGCGAAGGGTGAGGAGCCGCTCGGCTCGATGGGCAACGACACCGCCCTCGCCGTCCTGTCGGATCGCCGTCCGCCGCTCTACTCCTACTTCAAGCAGCTCTTCGCGCAGGTCACCAACCCGCCGATCGACCCGATCCGCGAGGAGGTCGTGATGAGCCTCACGACCCAGCTCGGGTCCGAAGGCAACCTGCTCGACGAGGATCCCGAGCATGCGCATCAGCTGCGTCTCGAGCAGCCGATCCTGCGCAACCACGAGCTCGAGGCCGTCCGCCACATCGACCACGGGCTGCTCAAGGCCCAGACGCTCGACATCACCTTCGCCAAGAGCGGTGGCGAGGCCGGGCTGCGTACTCGCCTCACCGAGCTCTTCGCCGAGGCCGACGCCGCGCTCGCCGAGGGCGCGACCGTCCTCATCCTGTCCGACCGCGCGGTGAGCGATGAGCGGGCGCCGGTCCCGGCCCTGCTCGCCGTCTCCGGCGTGCACCACCATCTCGTCCGCGAGGGCACGCGCCTGCAGGCCGGTCTCGTGCTCGAGTCCGGTGAGCCGCGCGAGGTGCACCACATGGCCGTGCTGCTCGGCTTCGGCTGCAACGCGATCAACCCGTACCTGCTGTTCGACACCGTCGACAAGCTCCTCGAGGAGGGCCGGATCCCCGGCGACCTCGATTCGGCGACCGCCCAGAAGCACATCGTCAAGGCGATCGGCAAGGGGCTGATGAAGACGATCTCCAAGATCGGCATCGCCACGATCCAGTCGTACACCGGCGCGCAGATCTTCGAGGCGATCGGCCTCTCGAAGGAGCTCGTCGACGAGTACCTCACCGGCGCGGCCTCCCGCCTCGGCGGCATCGGCCTCGACGTGATCGCGACCGAGACGCTCGTCCGCCACCAGAAGGCCTTCCCGACCCTCGAGGACGACCTCCTCCCGGTCGGCGGCATCTACGCCTGGCGCCGCGACGGCGAGAAGCATGCATGGGGCCCGGAGTCGATCTCCCTCCTCCAGCACGCCGTTCGTGGCCGCG
>JAURVW010001338.1 GCA_030655275.1 Solirubrobacteraceae bacterium | reverse complement strand
GGCGCCGCGCGCGGCGACCCTCGGAGCCACCCGCGCCTGGGCGGTCGAGCACCTGGGCGAGCCGCTCGGCGTCGTCCGGCTCGCCGAGCACGCGTGCGTCTCGCCGCGCACGTTCGCCCGCCGCTTTCGCGAGGAGACGGGCACCACGCCGGCGCAGTGGGTGCTCGGGAAGCGCGTGGCGCTGGCGCAGCAGCTGCTCGAACGCACCGATCTGGCCGTCGAGGAGGTCGCCACCCAGGCCGGCTTCGGGACCGCGGCCTCGCTCCGCGAACACCTCGCGCGCCGCGCCCGCACGACGCCGACGGCCTACCGCCGCGCCTTTCGCAGCGTTGCCTGAGTACCGCCGCGTTCTTCGCGATTGCGGAGTATCGCCTCGGTGGACCCTGGCGCGTGGCCACCGCATTTCGGTGCGCTGGATCCGGATTCCGGCGGTCGCGGGAACGCGCCGAAACCGGCTGGCGTGGACGCGCCAAGACGGTTACCGTCTCCGGCCATGCGTCACCGCCGGTTGCTCCTCGGGATCCCAGTTACGGCGGTGACGGCGCTGACGGCAGCGGCCGTCGCGATCGGCGCGCCCGGCGACAACGACACGAGCTACGGCTCGAAGGGCATCGCGCAGCTCCCGACCGGCAACGGCGGCCGATCGAGTGCCGAGGCCTCGGTGCTCCAGGGCGACAAGCTCGTCGTCGTCGGGCAGGCCCGCGCCGACACCGGCGCTGGCCTTCGGGCCGAGCTCGCGATCACGCGGCTCAACGCCGACGGCTCCCGCGACGCGACCTTCGGCACGAACGGCGAGACGCTCGTCGCCGCCGGCACCGGTGAATCGGAGGCCCTCGCGGTCACGGTCGCGCCGGACGGCAAGATCGTCGCGGCCGGCCGCGCGGTCGACGGGCCTGCCACGAAGCTCGCCGTCGTGCGCCTCTCGGCGAACGGCATCCCGGATCCCACCTTCGGTGGCGCCGGCCTCGTGCTCCTCAACCGCGGCAACGCCGGTGTCGCCGCCGTCGAGGGCGTCGCGGCGGAGGCCGACGGCCGCGTCGTCGTGGCGAGCACGGTCGTCGACGGCGGGGCCAACAAGATCTCCCTCGCGCGCCTCTCGCCCGGCGGCGTCTCGGAGGCCTGGGGCGGGCTCACCGCGGCCGGCAGCGGGGCCGACACGCGCGCGGCCGGCCTCGTCCGTCTGCCCGGCGATCTCTACGGCGTGGTCGGCCGGGCCGAGGAGGGTGGCGACACCAAGCTGCTCGTGGCCCGGTACGCGGCCGCGACCGGCGCGCTCACGGGCGGCTGGGGCAACAAGGGCAATGGCGTGAGCCTGCTCGCCGC
>JAURVW010001333.1 GCA_030655275.1 Solirubrobacteraceae bacterium | reverse complement strand
CCCAAGCGCCGCGTCGTCCTCGTGGCCGCCCGCCGCGACATGATCGAGCAGATCCTGCTCGCCGGTCGCTCCGCCGGCCTGCGCGTCGAAGGTCTCGACCTCGCCGCGTTCGGCATGGCCCGCGCCCTGCGCCACCGCGACGATCCGGACCAGCTCCTGCTCTCCGTCGGTGGCCTCACGAACCTGGCCGTCGTCCGCGGCGGCATCTGCACCTTCACCCGCGTCACGGGCGGAGGGATCGAGGCCATGGCCGTCGATCTCGCCGAGCGCATGGCGCTCACGCTCGAGCACAGCCGCGCCTGGCTGCGCCACACGGGCCTCACGGCGCCGATCGAGCAGCTCGAGGGGGAGCCGGAGATCATCTCCGCCGCCCGCTACGTGCTCGGCGAGGGCGTTCGTCGCCTCGCCCTCGAGACGCGCCAGTCCCTCGACTTCCAGCGGGCCCAGAGCCCGATGGACACCCACATCGACCACGTGGTCCTGACCGGTCCGGCCCTCCAGATCGACGGCTTCTCCGCCACCCTCGAGCACGAGCTCGGGATGTCGGTGGTGCCGCGGGTGATCGAGGTCGCCGACGACCTGCAGGGCATCGACCCGGCCGACGTCACCGTCGCCGCCGGTCTCGCCCTCGGGGAGGCACGAGCATGAGAGCGATCAACCTCGTCCCCGCCGATTCGCGCCCCGGGCGCGTCAACGGCGGCAAGTCCGGAGGCGCGGTCTACGGCCTCTTCGGTCTCCTGATCGTCCTGATCGCGGCCGCGAGCGTCTTCGCCATGGCGAAGCGCGACGAGGCCCGCGCCAACAGCGAACTCGCTGCCGTGCAGCAGTCGACCGACGCCTACAAGACCGCCGCGACCCAGTACGCGTCGTTCGAGCAGGCCGCGAAGCAGGCCGACGAGCGCATCAACACGGTGCGCAGCCTGGCGCAGGCCAGGTTCGACTGGGCCGGGGCGATGCGCGACCTCTCGCGCCTCGTGCCGAACACGACCCGCATCTCGGCCCTCAGCGCCTCCGTCAGCAACGGCGCGAGCTCGGCGGGCGGCGGTAGCGGCTCGGCCCTGCGCAGCGCCTTGCCGGTGCCGGCGATCGCGATGCAGGGCTGCACGATGTCGCAGAACTCGGTGGCGCTCCTCATCAACCAGCTGCAGGCCATGCGCCGCGTGACGAACGTGACGCTCGAGTCGTCGAAGAAGGCCGAGGACAAGAAGGCGTCCGCGACCAGCGACTCGCCGACGGCCCTCCCGGACACGGAGTGCGACACGTACACCTTCGAGCTCGTCGTCTTCTTCGCGCCCGGCAACGCCAAGCTGTCGACCGACGCGGTCGCCAACAGTGGCGCGACCACGGTCTCCACGGAGTCCGCGGGTGGAACTGCCCCGACCACGCCCGGCTCGTCCGCGGAAAGCAACTAGGCCATGACCAAACGTGATCGACTGATGCTGACGGCCGTGTTGGCCGTCGCTCTGCTCGGCGGATTCTGGATGTTCGTGCTGTCGCCGCAGCGCAAGGACGCAGCCGAGGCCGCCGCCGCGGTGGCCACAGCTGAGCAGGACCTCAACGCCGCCAAGAGCAAGGTGGACGCTGGCCAGAAGGCGCAGCAGTCCTTCCGCAAGGACCGCAACACGATCGTTCGCCTCGGTCGCGTCGTCCCGGAGACGGACGACGTCCCGACGCTGCTCACGCAGCTCCAGGCGCTGGCGAAGAAGGAGAAGGTCACCTTCCTCACGTACCAGGTCGATGCGGGCGGTTCGACCGCTTCCGCCACGTCCGACGTGACCAACGAGAAGCCGTCGAACACCACCGGCGCACAGACCGGCAGCGGTTCGACCGCCGCGGTCGCGCCGCTCTTCCCGCCCGGCACCGTCGAGATCGAGGGCGGCCTCGGTCGCACCCCGATCACCCTCGAGTTCAAGGGTTCGTACTTCCAGCTCGAGCGCTACCTGCGGGCCGTGCAGCGGTTCGCGGTGCTCTCGCAGAAGAGCTCGAAGGCCAGTGGTCGTCTCATGATCGTCGATGCGTTCTCCTACGAGTTCGAGTCCGACGCAGGCGGGTCCGAACCGACCGACGGCAAGCTTCCTGAGGCCTACAAGCGTGAGCCGGCCCTCAAGGCCAAGCTCTCGGCGTCGGTCTACTTCGCTCCGCCCCTCGATGCTCCGGCGGCCAAGTCGGCCGGCGCAGCAGCCGCTCCGGCGGGTGGCTCCTCGGCCGCCACGTCTGGCTCCTCTACCGGCACCGCAGCCATCGGAGGCGTGCAGTGAACATCTTCCAAAACATCCTGAGTGATCTCGTCGAGAAGAAGCTCTGGCCCATCGCGGTCGGTCTCATCGTGGTGCTCGTCGCCCTGCCGATGACCCTCTCCAAGCCGGGCGAATCGACGGCCACCGCCGTCGTGCCGCCGCCGAAGGTGGAGGAGGACCTCGGTCCGCAGCTGTCGCTCACGCGTGCCGCGAACACCGGGTTCGCCCGGGCGCCGCGCGTCAACGACAAGCGTCTCGATCCGTTCGGCTCGGGCCTCTCCAAGGGCCAGGAAGCTGCGCTCGTGAAGATGCTCAAGGACGCCAACAAGGTCATCGACAGCGCGACGGCCGGCGCCGGCTCCGACATCACCACCACCAGCACGGGCGGCGGTGGCACCGACGGCGGCGTGACCCCGGTCGTGACCGACGATCCGGGCGATGGCGGCACCACCGAGCCGACGCCCAAGCCGACCCCGAAGCCTGAGACGGAGCAGGACGACCTCCTGACCGTCCTCTTCACCGAGGCCGAGAAGGAGCCGAAGGAGATCGAGGACGTCCGCACGCTCTCGCCGCTCCCGGACACGGAGAACCCGTTCCTGGTGTACGTCGGCAAGACGTCCGACGGCAAGGTCAGCTTCCTGGTGTCGGCCGATGCGCAGGTCACCGGAGACGGCGTGTGCAGCCCCTCGCCGACGGACTGCCGCACCCTCGTGATGAAGGTCGGCGACACCGCGGACTTCGTCCTGCTCAACAAGGAGAACGCCAAGGTGTCCGTCACGGTCACCGACCTCGAGACCAAGCGGGTCCTCGTCGGCGGCGACGAAGCCACCGAAGAGGCAGCCCAGCTCGAGGCCGAGACCCGCGCCATCGGCGCCAAGGCGCTCAAGACGGTCCTGACCGACGACATCGTCCTCGGCGACCTCGTCACCCGCGGCGTGAAGATCCGCCACTAGGGCACACCAGTAGAGAACGCCGCGGGCCCTGAGTCCGCGGCACCACGGGCTCCCTCGCCCGGCCGTCAGGCCGGCGGGGGAGCCTTTGCGTTGGGAAGACGACCGGCCTCGGGCTTCGTGCCGATCGAGAGAGTGTCGATGGGGAGGAGCGGCGCCGCGCGCGGCCCCGCCGGGCGTCGCCGAACGCGTCCCCGTAGACTGGTCTTCGTGCTGCACGCCCTCCGTTTCGTTACCGCTGGTGAGTCCCACGGCCCGGGGCTGACGGCCCTGGTGGAGGGCATGCCCGCCGGGCTGGAGCTCGACCAGGAGGTCATGGACTACGACATGGTCCGTCGCCAGTCCGGTCACGGCCGCGGCGGTCGCATGAAGATCGAGAAGGACCACGTCGAGGTCACCTCCGGCGTGCGCTTCGGCAAGACCCTCGGCGGTCCGATCTCGATCACGGTCCCCAACCGGGACTACAAGAACTGGGAAGCACGGATGAACCCGTGGCCCGTCGACCAGGAGCCCGAGCCGGTCAAGATGCCGCGCCCCGGCCACGCCGACCTCGTCGGCGTCTGGAAGTACGGCGCCGACGACGTGCGCAACATCCTCGAGCGTGCCTCCGCCCGTGAGACCGCGGCCCGCGTCGCCGGTGGCACCGTCGCCCGCGCGTTCCTGCGGGCCCTCGGCGTCGAAGTGCGCTCCCGCGTCGTGCAGATCGGCCCCGTCACCGTGCCCGCGCTCACCGCGCCGCTCACCGTCGAGGACTTCGAAGGCATCGACGACGACCCCGTCCGCTGCCTCGACGCCGAGGCCAGCCGCGCGATGGTCAAGCACATCACCGTGCAGCGCAAGGCGAACGAGTCGATCGGCGGCGCCTACGAGGTGCAGGTCTTCGGCGCCGTGCCCGGCCTCGGCTCGCACACCGCGTGGGAGCAGCGCCTCGGCGGTCGCCTCGCCGCCGCGATCTGCTCGATCCAGGCCCACAAGGGCGTCGAGTTCGGCGATGGTTTCGCGCTCGCCGCCTCGCCCGGCTCGCAGTCCCACGACGAGATCTTCAACAGCGACGCCGAAGGCATCCACCGCATCACGAACCACTCCGGTGGCCTCGAGGGCGGCATGTCGACCGGCCAGCCGATCGTGCTGCGCGCCGCCGTCAAGCCGATCCCGACGCTCACGAAGCCGCTGCGCTCGATCGACCTCGACACCGGCGAGCCGGCTCAGGCGCTGCGCGAGCGCACCGACTCGTGCGTCGTGCCCGCCGCCGGCGTCGTCGGCGAGGCGATGGTCGCGCTGATCATCGCCGACGCCTACCGGCAGAAGTTCGGCGGCGACCACATCGACGACGTGAAGGCCGCCGTCGACGCCTACCGCGAACGCATCGGCTGGCAGACGGCCGTCACCGGCGGCTGAGCCGCATGCCCGGAGCCCTCGTCTTCGTCGGCTTCATGGGAGCCGGCAAATCGACCGCGGCCCGTGCCGCGGCCGATGCCCTCGGCAAGCCCCTGGTCGACATCGACGCCGAGATCGAGCGCACCACCGGGCTCTCCATCCCGCAGCTCTTCGAGCGCGACGGCGAAGCCGGTTTCCGTGAGCTCGAGGAGCGCACCGTCCTCGAGGTGCTTGCCCGCGCCGTCGACGGTGCCCCCGTCGCCCTCGGTGGCGGCGCACTCGGCAGCGAACGCGTGCGACAGGCCCTCGGTCGCCACACCGTCTGCTGGCTCGAGATCGACGAGGCCAGCGCCTGGCGCCGGGCCAAGCGCTCCGACCGCCCGCTCGCGCGCGACAAGGACGCCTTCTCGGCGCTCTACGAGCTGCGTCAGCCGATCTACGAGGCGGCCGCCGACGTGTTCCTGCCGCAGGGCGGTCGCTCCTTCATGACGCGCATCGCCGCCCGGCTGCTCGAAGCCGGCGGCGGGCGTCGCCTCGCCTTCGGTCGCGCCGGTGAGGCCGTGTACCCGGTGTGGTTCGGGCCGCGCGTGTGGCCGGCCCTCGACGAGGCCGACATCGTGATCACCGACCGCAACGTCGGTGAGGTCCACGGCGGTCGCTTCGAGAAGGTACGCCGCCTCACGATGGAGGCGGGTGAGGCCCACAAGACCCTCGCCACGGCCGAGTCGCTCTGGACCCAGCTCGCCGAGATGGGCGCGACCCGCTCGAACCGGATCGTCGCCGTCGGCGGCGGCGTGGTCGGCGACGTGGCCGGCTTCGTCGCCGCCTCCTACCAGCGTGGCATCCCCGTCGTGCAGGTCCCGACCACGCTCGTCGCCCAGATCGACTCAGCGATGGGCGGCAAGACCGGCGTCGACCTGCCCGCCGCCAAGAACTACGTCGGCGCCTACCACCAGCCCGACGCCGTGCACGTGCTGCCATCGATGCTGTCGACGCTCCCGGCCGCCGAGCGCGCCGCGGGGTATGCGGAGGTCGTGAAGACCGGGATCATCGCGGGCGGCCCGCTCTGGGACCGCATTCGCGCCGGCGCCGTCGACGACCCCGACGTGGTGCTCGGCTGCGCCCGCGTGAAGCTCGACGTGGTCGCGCGCGACGAGAAGGACGGCGGCCCACGCCAGATGCTCAACCTCGGCCACACGGTCGGTCACGCCATCGAGACGGTCACGCACTACGCCCGCTACCGCCACGGCGAGGCGGTCGGCCTCGGGCTGCTCGCCGTGCTGCGCCTCAGCGGCCAGGACGCGCTGCGCGAAGAGGTGCGCGAGCTGCTCGCAGCGATGGACCTGCCGACGACGATGGATCCGTCGATCGACCCGGACGCGGTCGTCGCGGCCACGAAGTCCGACAAGAAACGACTGGGCGCCGACGTGCCATACGTCGTCGTCGACGGGCCTGGCGCACTACGGTGGGGCCAGGCGATCGGCGACGCGGAGGTCCGCGCGGCCGTGGAGGAGCTCCGATGAGTGGACTGCGCGTGATCGTGCTGCATGGCGTGAACCTGGATCAGCTGGGCAAGCGCGATCCCGGCCACTACGGCTCGGGCAGCCTCTCCGAGCTGGAGGGCACCGTCGGCGCGTTCGCGGCCGAGCTCGGCCACCGAGTGATCTTCGAGCAGACGAACTTCGAGGGCGAGTACGTGGAGCTGCTCCACAAGGCCTCCGAGCGCGGCGACGCGCTCATCCTGAACCCCGGCGCCTGGACCCACTACGCGTGGGCGATCCACGACGCACTCGAGCTCACGGGGCTCCCCGCCGTCGAGGTGCACCTCAGCGACGTGAAGGCGCGCGAGGAATGGCGCCACCACTCGGTGATCTCGGACCTGTGCATCGGCACGGTCTCCGGCAAGGGCGTCGACGGGTACCGCGAGGCGCTCGAGCTCCTCGCCGGACACGCGCCCGGCTGACGCCTACGATGCGTCCTGACCGATGAGCACTTCCGCCGCTGCCCACCCGACCCAGGAGCGCCTCGCCGCACTCCGTGACCGGCTCCCGGCCGACGGCATCGCGTTCGTCACCGACCTGATCGACGTGCGCTGGCTCACCGGCCTGCAGTCGAGCAACGCGCTCGTGGCCGTCTCGGCCGATGCCGCGTGGCTCCTCACCGACTTCCGCTACCTCACGGCGGCCGACGAGGCTGCCGTCGACGGGCTCGAGATCCGGATCGGTTCCGACCTGCTCGGCGCTGCCGCGGAGATCGCGAAGGAATCGGGCCTGCCGAAGGTGTTCCTGCCGAAGGAGAAGGTCACGGTGGGCGAGGACGCCAAGCTCGCCGACCTCCTCGGCGACGGCATCGAGCGGGTTCCGTCGCCGCGGTACGTCGACGCGCTGCGTGCGGTGAAGACCGAGGCCGAGGTCACCGCGATCGCCGCCGCACAGGAGCTTGCCGACGCCGCCTTCCGCGAGGCGATCCTCGAGCGTGGGATCATCGGGCGCACCGAGCGCGAGGTCGCTCTCGACCTCGAGTTCACGATGCGCCGCCTCGGCGCCGAGGCGATCTCGTTCGACTCGATCATCGCCGCCGGCGCGCACGGCGCGCTCCCGCACGCCCATCCCCGGGACGTGGCCATCCCGAAGGGCGAGCTGGTCGTGATCGACTGGGGCGCGCAGCTCGACGGCTACTGCTCCGACTGCACCCGCACCGTCGCGACGGGCCCGGTCGACGAGAAGCGCGAGCAGGTGCACGCACTCGTCCGCGCCGCGCAGGACGCGTCCCTCTCCGCGATCATGCCCGGAGCCTCGGGCAGGGCCGTCGACGAGCTGGCTCGCACGCTCATCGCCGACGCCGGCCACGGCGATCACTTCGGCCACGGGCTCGGCCACGGGGTGGGCCTGGAGGTCCACGAGGGCCCGAATCTCTCGCCGCGCTCACAGTCGACGCTGGAGGTCGGCCACATCGTGACCGTCGAGCCGGGCGTCTACCTGCCCGGCGAGTTCGGTGTGCGCGTCGAGGAGCTCGTCGCGGTCACGCCGATCGGCCCGCGGATCCTGACGAGCCTGCCGCGCGAAGCCGCCGCCGTCTCCTGACGCCCGGCGTCGGCGGGAGCGCCGAAGTTGGCGCAACATGGCGCCCGACTCCAGCCGCGCTGCGCCGTTGGCGATGAGTGAGGGATGACCAGAGCGACGACAGGGACCGGGCGGGTGTTTCGCACCGGACGCGTTGCGACGCGATCGACCGAGGTCTCGGCGGATCCACGGCGGTTCGAGTCGGTCTATCGCAGCTGCCAGGCGGAGCTCTACCGCTACGTCCTGTCGATCGTCCGGGATTCGCACGCTGCGGAGGACGTGCTGCAGAGTGCGGTGACGAGTGCGATGGAAGCGCTCGTGCGCGAAGAACGCGACTTCGAGCTGCGTCCGTGGCTCTTTCGGATCGCCCACAACGAGGCGATGTCTCGGTTCCGGCGGGAACGCCCGACGGCCGCGCTGGACGACGCGACCATGGCCTCCGCGTCGCTGGCGACCGCGGTCGGCTCCGTCGCAGACACGGCCGAGACCAACCAGGCGATCGATCAGCTCTGGAAGGACCTCGCCTCGTTGCCCGACCGGCAGCGGCAGGCGCTCGTGCTGCGCGAGCTCAGCGGGATGGGGCACGACGAGATCGGCGCCGTCCTCGAAACCTCGGCCCGCGCAGTCAAACAGACCATCTTCGAGGCGCGGCGCGGACTGCTGGAGCAGGCGGAGGGCCGAGCGATGCAGTGCGCTGAGGTGCAGCGGACGTTGTCGGACGGCGACGGCCGCATGCGGCGGTCACGGAAGATGCGCGCGCATCTCGCCGATTGTGCGGCCTGTCAGGCGTTCGACGTCGCCCTGACGACCCGACCCGAGCGGCTCGCCGTGCTGGCGCCCGCATTGCCGCTCGGCCTCTCGGCGTCCCTGCTGGCGCAGCTGTTCCCGGGCGCGAAGGGTGCTGCGATCGCCTCGGCATCCACGTCGACCGCCGGAGTGTCCGGCGCGGCATCGGGCTCGGCGATCGGTGGCCTGCTGGCCGGCAAGATCGCCGTCGTTGCCGGGGTCGGGGTCCTCGCCGCCGGTGCGACGGGCGTGACGGCCGTGGTGCGGGACTCCGGCGGACCCGCGTCGACCGTCGAGACCTCCTCGCCTGCGGCGACGGGTGGCAAGGGCACCGCGCCCGCGGGGAGCGCGAACAGCCTGGGTCGGGAGTCCGCCGCCGGCTCGACCTCGAGGACCGCCGCCACGTCGCGGGCCGCCGCCTCGCCGAAGGCAACGTCGCCGGACGCGACCTCGCCGGAAGGCGGGCGCGTAGCTGACCAGTCGTCGTCCGCTGGCAACGCAGCGGCACGGGCGAACGGTCGTTCCGACACCGCCCCTGGGGCCGGCGTCTCTGCCGCTGCCCGCGCGCGGACGAACGGGGCGAGCCAGTCATCCAAGGGACGAGGGACGAACAACGGCAGGTCCGGTGCAGCCACCTCGGGTTCGAGCCGTGGCGGTGCCTCGGCAGGCGGTTCCTCGAAGACCGGGGGAGCGAGCGAATCGTCGAAGCCCACAGCAGCCGAGAATGGCCGGTCGAAGTCGCCGACCAAGCCCGCGACGGGTTCGAAGGACGGATCGTCGTCCGGAAGCGGCGCGGCCGCCGCGCCTGCGCAGGGCGCCGGGACCGATCAGGGCTCATCCGGATCGGCTCCGGCGAGCGGCGCCGCCGAGGCCGGCAACGAAGACTCCGGCCGGGAGACCGGACGTCCGGCGAAGTAGCACCTGACCTTTGGGTCGGTGCCGCGTTGTCTCCCCATGAACACCCGAAACATCGCCACCATCAGCGCCACGGTCGCGCTCCTGATCCCGTCGATCGCGTTCGCCGGCAACGGCAACGGGAACAACGGAAACGGAAAGGGCAACGCCGGCACCACGCCGGCCACGACACCGGCGCCGACGACACCGGGCCCGAAGGCCAGCCACGCCGACAAGTCCAAGGCCTACGGCAAGTACTGCGCCGCCGCCTCCAAGAAGCATGTGAAGGGCCAGAAGGGCACGGCGTTCAGCCAGTGCGTGACGGCGATGGCCAAGCTGTCGACCGGCGAGGCCAAGAGCCCAGGTCAGGCCTGCAAGGGCATCAGCAAGAAGAAGGTCGCCGGTCAGAAGGGGACGCCGTACAGCGCCTGCGTGCAGGCCGCGGCGAAGCTCAAGGGTGACGCGACGCCGACGCCGACGCCGACGCCCGCTCCGACCCCGGTCCCGACGCCTGCGCCCACCTCGGCACCGACGCCCGCTCCGACCTCGGCGCCCACACCCGCGCCGACCTCGGCGCCCACGCCGGCTCCGACGCCCGCCGCCTAACAGAGATGGCACCTCCGGGCCCGTTCAGCCGAGGATGCCTCGGCTGACGGGCCTGGGGTCCACCTAGGCGCGCGACATGTAGGAGCCGGTCTCGGTCTGGACCTTGATCTTCTCGCCGATCTTGATGAACAGCGGGACCATGATCTCGGCGCCGGTCTCGAGGGTGGCGGGTTTGTCGCCGCCGCCGGAGGCGGTGTTGCCGCGCTCGCCGGGCTCGGTGAAGGTGACCTCGAGCTCGACGGATGCGGGAAGGTTGATGTCGCCGGGCTCGCCGTCGACGAAGAGCAGGTCGATGTTCTCGTTCGGACGGATCCACTTGAGGGACTCGGCGACCGAGCTCAGCGGCACCTCGAGCTGCTCATAGGACTCGTTGTCCATGAAGTGCGCGCCCGTGCCGTCCTCGTAGAGGTACTGCATCTTGCGTGACTCGGTGTGGATCGAGCGGAACTTCTCGCCGGCGCGGAAGGTCTTGTCGATGACGGCCGAGTCGCTCACGCGGCGCAGCTTCGTGCGGACGAACGCAGGGCCCTTGCCCGGCTTCACGTGCTGGAAGTCGATGATCTTGTAGATCACGTTCTCCACCTCGATGTGATTGCCGTTCTTGAACTGATTGGTAGAGAGGGTCATGTTCGGCCCCTTCCGGAGGCAACTCGAGACTGGTGCGGCAGCGCCGTGGGCGCGCTCAGAGCTCAGAGACTAACTGCGCGCGGGGGCATGAGGACTCCTGCCCTGCGGCGGA
>JAURVW010001330.1 GCA_030655275.1 Solirubrobacteraceae bacterium | reverse complement strand
GTGCCGTAGGTGTTCTTGCTCTCACCTGTCTGGAACGCCGCCTGGCCGAAGGTCGCCGCCTGCTGGTCGCCGAGGATGCCGGCGATCGGCGTCTCACGCAGCAGAGACGAGTCCTCCGCGTTGCCGTACACCTCGGACGAGGAGCGGATCTCCGGCATCATCGAGCGCGGCACGCCGAACACCTCGAGGATGTCGTCGCGCCACTCGAGCGTCTCGAGGTCCATGAACATGGTCCGAGAGGCGTTGGTGACGTCGGTCGCATGCACGCCGCCGTCCACGCCGCCGGTGAGGTTCCAGAGCACCCAGCTGTCGGTGGTGCCGAAGGCGAGGTCACCGGCTTCCGCCTTCTCGCGTGCACCCTCGACGTTCTCGAGGATCCAGGCGATCTTGGTGCCGGAGAAGTACGTCGCCAGCGGAAGGCCGACGATGTCCTTGAACCGGTCGCCGCCGCCGTCGGCCGCGAGACGGTCGACGATCTCCTGCGTGCGGGTGTCCTGCCAGACGATCGCGTTGTAGACCGGCTTGCCGGTCGTCCGGTCCCACACCACCGCGGTCTCGCGCTGGTTGGTGATGCCGATCGCGGCGATGTCGTGACGCGTGAGGTCGGCGCGGCTCAGCGCGAGCCCGATGACCTCCTGCACGTTGCGCCAGATCTCGGCGGCATCGTGCTCGACCCAGCCGGCCTTCGGAAGGATCTGCTCGTGCTCCTTCTGGCCCGACTCGATGATGCTGCCCTTCTTGTCGAAGATGATGGCGCGGCTCGAGGTCGTTCCCTGGTCGATGGCGATGATGTAGTCAGCCACTGTGCTTCTCCTTTGAATAGCTTTGCGGTTGCGTTATGCGTCGGTCAGCCGGCGAGGCCGAGGAGCGCGGGAGCGGCGAGAGCGGCGAGCACACCACCGAGGAGCGGACCGACGACGGGGACCCACGAGTAGGACCAGTCGCTGGAGCCCTTGCCCTTGATCGGCAGGATGGCGTGGGCGATGCGCGGGCCGAGGTCACGCGCGGGGTTGATGGC
>JAURVW010001323.1 GCA_030655275.1 Solirubrobacteraceae bacterium | reverse complement strand
GCCGCCGCAGGTGGTCGCGGCCTATTCCGCGGTCGCGGGCGCCGCGCCCTCGGGCGTGTTCACGCTGGCCAGCTGGGGCCGTCGCCTCGGCGCCTTCCTCATCGACAGCCTCCTCTTCGGCTTCATCGGCCTCCTGCTGCTCATCCCGGTCGGCCTGATGGCCGGGCTCACCGTCGACGAGACGATCCGCTTCTTCGGCATGGTCGAGGGCGCACCCGACAGCGTCTCCGACCCGGTGCCGCTCTACGTCGCGCTCGCGGTGCAGCGGCTCATCATCGGCGCGGTCCCGGCGTTCTTCCTCGCGCGCTGGAACGGCCAGACGCCCGGCAAGCGCGCGCTCGGCGTGCGCGTGATGCGTGCTGACGGCGGCGCGATGGATCTCCGTACCGCGCTGCGGCGTGAGCTCCTGGGCCGCACGCTCGTCGTCGACGGCCTCGCGATCCTCACGCTCGGCCTCGCGGCCCTCGTGAACTACCTCATGCCCCTCTGGGACGCGCAGCGCCGCACCGGCCACGATCGCATCGCCGACACCCGCGTGGTGCTCGCCCCGCCGGACGCGCGGCGCTAGCCGGAGGCGCGGGCGGCCGCGGTGGGCACGCGCCGGCGAGGCTGTCGCCGGGCGTCAGCCCCCCCCCTGCGGCGCTAGCCGAGGATCGACTGGCCGCGCACGGTGGCGGCGCCGGCGTCGGCGGTGACCTGTCCGATCACCGCGGTGCCGGGGTGGAACTCGCCGAGGATCTCGGCGGCGCGCTCGGCCTGCTCGGCGGGGACGGTGGCGACGAAGCCGCAGCCCATGTTGAAGACCTCCCACATCTCGCGCTCGGTCACGTTGCCGAGGCGCTGGATGAGGGGGAAGATGCCGGGGACGGGCAGCGGCGCGTCGATCGCGTAGCCGACGTCCTGGCCGAGGCGCAGGAGGTTCGCGACGCCACCGCCGGTGATGTGCGCGAGGCCGTGGATGTCGACCTCGTCGCTCTCGATCAGCGCGAGGGCCGCGCGGACGTAGATGAGGGTCGGCTCCAGGAGGGCGTCGACGACGCTCGCGCCGCCGAGCTCCTCGGGCGTGGCGTCGAGCGCGAGGCCACCCTGCTCCAGGAGCGCGCGGCGCGCGAGGGTGTAGCCGTTGGAGTGCAGGCCGCTGGAGGGCACGCCGACGAGCGCGTCGCCCGCGGCGATCTTGTCGCCGGTGATGATCTTGTCGAGCGCGACGGTGCCGACCGCGGCGCCGCAGAGATCGAAGCCGGTCGGGGTCGGATGGCCCTTGATGAGCTCGGGCAGCACGGCGACCTCGCCGCCGGGCACCTCGATGTTGGCCTGGCGCGCGCCCTCGGCGATGCCCTTGGCGATCAGGCCGAGGCGCTCGGGGTCGCTCTGCTCGACGGCGATGTAGTCGACCATCGCGATCGGCTCGGCGCCGACGCACACGAGGTCGTTCACGTTCATCGCGACGCAGTCGATGCCGACGGTGTCGATGCGGCCCGTCTGCTCGGCGACGACGAGCTTGGAGCCGACGCCGTCGGTCGCGATCGCGAGGCCGAGGCCCGGCGCGATCTTGAGCACGCTGGCGTAGTGGCCGGGGAGCGGCACGACGCGCGAGCCGCCGTCGGGCTTCGCGGCCTTCAGCTCGCCGACGATCGCGGCGACGGCCTTGTCGGCCTCGTCGGTGTCGACTCCGGCCGCTGCATACGCCTCGCTCATGCCACGCATCTTGAAGCATCGCGCGCCGGCACGGTGGAGCGAGATCGCTCGGGGGCGCTCACGCTCGTTCGTCGGCGCCCAGGTGCGGCGCCGATCCACGGCGCAGGGCTTCGATCGGACCTGCGGAGGTCTTCTCCCGGAACCTGCGTATTACGGCGTCTGACGCCGTAGGACAGGCGTTTCGAGTCGAGGTACCTTGACGCGAAGTGCGCTCAGCACTCGAGCTCCGCGATCAGGTCGTCCTCGAGCAGGAACCGCCAGGTCACGTCGGCGACGCCTCCGGGAAAATCGCCCTCCAGGTGCACCGGGACTTCGTAGACGCCGTCGGGGCGCTGCGCGGTGGTGCCGACCGTGGTGGCGTAGCTCCACGGCACGGCCTCACGCCAGGCGCGGATCTCGGCGTGGCCGACGTACGTCTGGCGTTCGTCCCGCACGACTCCGTCGGCGGTGAAGCAGGCCGCGAGCGCCGGCCAGTCCCGGGCCTCGGCTGCCGCGTGGTACCGGGCGATGACGTCGGGGGTCTCGATGCTCATGGGTTCGCTCACGGGTGCTCGGGGTGGGACGTGGGTGGCGGTGTGGTCACGGACGACGCAGCAGCGTGACCGCGGCGAGCGCCACGCGCCACAGGGCCCAGCGCGACGCGGGCCATGGGGCCGTCCGGGCGGGGAGGTCGCGCGTCACGTGTCC
>JAURVW010001322.1 GCA_030655275.1 Solirubrobacteraceae bacterium | reverse complement strand
ACCGCCGCATGGCGGTTGCGCAGGGTCGTCAAGCCGAACGAGCCGTTCTCGCGCGCGTACTCGTCGTTGCCGACGCGCACCAGCGTCGTGTCGAGCAGGCGCACGATCGCGGCGATCACCGTGTCGCGCAGCACGCGTTCGCCGACCGGCGCCGCGAGGTCGCGCTTCACGCGCGTGCGGATGCGCGGCAGCGCGGCGCCGAAGTCGAGCATGCGGTCGAACTTGGTGCTGTCGCGCGCGACCCGCCACTTCGCGTGATAGCGGTATTGCTTGCGCCCGCGCGCATCGCGCCCGGTCGCCTGCAGGTGGCCGTTCGGCTTGGGGCAGATCCAGACCTGCGAATACGCCGGCGGGATCGCGAGCTGGCGGATGCGCGCCAGCTCCTCCGCATCGCGGAGCGGCTTGCCGTCGGGCCGCTGGTAGGCGAAGCCGTCGCCACGTTTGAGGCGCCGGATGCCGGGCGTTTCGTCGCTGACGTAGACGAGGCCGCGCGGCGCGGCCGGCGCGGGGTCGGTGGCGGCGGCGGTCGCGGGCATCTCAGCGCTTCAACGCCGATTCGAGCTGGGCCTTGTTCATCTTCGAACGGCCCTTCACGCCGCGTTCGCTCGCCTCGTTGCGCAGTTGCGCGAGCGTGCGGCCGCCGGCGCCGCTGTGCGAACGCAGGCCGCCGCGCCGGCTCGCGGAGATGTCGTTGACCGAGGACGCGCTCGGCTCCTCGGCCTCACCGTGCTGCGCGCGTTCCTTGTTGACGGTGCGCGCCGCGATCTCCTCGGCGAGCTTCTCGCCCTTGCCGCTCTTCTTCAGGCCTTCCTTGATGTGCGCGTACTGGCGTTCGCGCTTCGGGCTCCAGTCATTGCGTGGCATGGTCGTTCCTTCGGCAGACGGGTTGCATCGCGAGTGCGCGAGGCCGCTGCCAGACCTCGGTTCGCATCGGGCGCGCGGGCCGCCGCGAGCGCCAGCAGCGGGTCGCGATCGGCGGCTGGTGCGACGGCGGATCCTTGATCGGCTCGGGCTGCTCGGGCAGTTGCGGGTCCTGCACCGGCACCACGTCGGGCGCGGGCGCCGGCGGCATCGGTGGCGCGCGGTTCGGGTCGTTGGGATCGTTCGGATCGCCGGGATGCGGCGGCACGGGCGGATCGGTGTGGTCGAGACGGATCATTCGCTGCCTTCCTTCGCGGTGAAATCGAGGGCCTTCATGGCCTTGGTCAGGGTCTGGCGCGAGGCACCCATCGCGCCCCAGGGCGCGTTGCCGATCGCGAGCCGCGGCTCGATGTTGCGCACGTTCCAGTGCGCGCCGCCGTCGATCTGCGCGAGTTCG
>JAURVW010001320.1 GCA_030655275.1 Solirubrobacteraceae bacterium | reverse complement strand
GCCAACCTCATGCCGGCCCGTGGCTCCTGGCTCGAGCTCGAGATCGACAAGAAGGGCAAGGTGCACGTCCGCATCGACCGCAAGCGCAAGCTGCCGGTCACCGTCCTGCTGCGCGCGATGGGCTACTCGAACGAGGACGAGATCGCCGCGATGTTCGACAACTCGCGCTACATCCGCAACACGATCGAGGCCGACTCCGAGGTGCACCGCACCGAGGAGGGCTCCCTCATCGAGCTCTTCAAGAAGCAGCGTCCGGGCGAGCCGCCGAGCGTCGACAACGCCCGCAACCTGCTCAACCAGCTGTTCTTCGACCCGAAGCGCTACGACCTCACGCGCGTCGGCCGGTACAAGCTCAACGCGCGCCTGGGCTTGGATGTCGACCTCGACACCCGCACGCTCACGCACGACGACATCATCGCGCTGATCAAGGAGCTCGTCTCCCTGCCCAAGCTCCTCGGCATCCCGGAGGATCCGGCCGAGGGCGAGGAGATCAAGGACTACGCGGCCGAGGCCGTCACCTACCCGCGTGAGCCGATCGCCGAGCACATCGACGAGTACGAGCACTTCGGCAACCGCCGTCTGCGCACCGTCGGCGAGCTGATCCAGGAAGCGTTCCGCATCGGTCTCTACCGCATGGAGCGCGTCGTCCGCGAGCGCCTCACGACGGAGGATGCCGACACGATCACGCCGCAGACGATCATCAACATCCGCCCGGTCGTCGCAGCGCTGAAGGAGTTCTACGGCTCCTCGCAGCTCTCGCAGTTCATGGACCAGACGAACTCGCTGTCGGGCCTCACCCACCGTCGCCGCCTGTCGGCCCTCGGTGCCGGTGGCCTCACCCGCGAGCGCGCGCCCATCGAGGTCCGCGACGTCCACCCGACCCATTACGGCCGCATGTGCCCGATCGAGACCCCTGAGGGCCCGAACATCGGCTTGATCGGCTCGCTCTCGAGCTACGCGCAGGTCTCCGAGCACGGCTTCGTCACGACCCCGTACCGGGTCGTCAAGGACGGCAAGGTCACCTCCGAGGTCGTGCACCTCGACGCGACGCAGGAGGAGCAGCTCAAGATCGCCTTCGCGCACACGCCGATGGACGAGAACGGCGTGATCATCGCCGACGAGGTCGTCTGCCGCACGCTCGCGGGCCAGTACCCGATCGTCCCGCCGACCGAGGTCGACCTGATCGACCTCTCGCCCGAGCAGATCTGGTCCGTCGCCACGGCGATGATCCCGTTCCTCGAGCACGACGATGCCAACCGCGCGCTCATGGGTTCCAACATGCAGCGCCAGGCCGTGCCGCTCCTCCAGAGCGACGCGCCCGTCATCGGTACCGGCGTCGAGAAGCGCGCCGCGATGGACACCGGCGACGTCACGCTCGCCAAGCGCGCCGGCGTCGTGTCGTACGTCGACGCGAAGCTCATCCGCATCGAGACCGCGGACGGCATCGACGAGTACGACCTCGACAAGTTCCGTCGCTCGAACCAGGGCACGCTGATCCATCAGCGTCCGCTCGTCGCCTCCGGCCAGCAGGTCGGTCGCAACCACGTGCTCGCGGACGGTTCGTCCACGAGCGCCGGCGAGATGGCCCTCGGCAAGAACCTGATGGTCGCCTTCATGTCCTGGGAGGGCTACAACTTCGAGGACGCGATCATCCTCAACCGCCGCCTGGTGAAGGAGGACATCCTCACCTCGCTGCACATCGAGGAGTACGAGATCGACGCTCGTACCACCAAGCTCGGTGACGAGGAGATCACGCGCGACATCCCGAACCGTTCCGAGGAGTCGCTGCGCAACCTCGACGACCGCGGCATCGTCCGCGTCGGCGCCGAGGTGTCCTCGGGCGACCTCCTGGTCGGCAAGGTCACGCCGAAGGGCGAGACCGAGCTCACCGCCGAGGAGAAGCTCATCCGCGCGATCTTCAAGGAGAAGGCCCGCGACGTGCGCGACACCTCCCTGAAGGTGCCGCACGGTGAGGGTGGCGTCGTGATCGACGTCCTCACGTTCAACCGCGAGGACGGCGACGACCTGCCGCCGGGCGTCAACGAGCTCGTGCGCGTGTTCGTCGCCAAGAAGCGCAAGATCTCCGAGGGCGACAAGCTCGCCGG
>JAURVW010001300.1 GCA_030655275.1 Solirubrobacteraceae bacterium | reverse complement strand
GCCGCCGCGGTCGTCTTCGTTGCCGTCGTCTTCGCTGGCGTCGCCGCGGCCTTCACGGCCGTCGTCTTCGTTGCCGTCGCCTTGGCTGCAGCGGGAGCCCTCGCGGTTGTCGCCTTGGCTGCGGCGGGAGCCTTCGCGGCCGTCGTCTTCGCTGCGGCGGTGCGCGGCTTGGCGGCTGGCTTCGTCGCCGTGGCGGTCACCTCGGCGGTCGTGGCGTCCGCAGCTCCGGTCGCTGCGACGTCGGTGCTCTTCGCGGTGGTGCGGCGAGCACGCGGCTTCGGAGCCGGCTTCTCGTCGGGCTCGAACAGCGTTGCGCTGCCCGCGCTGCTCGCCTCAGCCGTTGCTTTTGCGGGCGTCCGGCGGGCGCGCGGCTTGGGCGCGGGCTTCTCGTCGGGCGTGGTCGTCTCGGCTGCGGCCGGAGCGTCGGCGCTCGCTGCGGTCTTGGCGGGCGTCCTCCGGGTGCGCGGCTTGGGCGCGGGCTTGTCGGCCGTCGACACGTTGGCCTTCGGCTGGCTCGCGTCGGCCTTCGATTCGCTGGCGTCGCCCTTCGATTCGCTCGTGTCGACCTTCGGCTCGCTCGTCCTGGACTTCGGCGCGGCCTTCACGGTCGCGGCGGAGCCCGGGTGGGTGTCGCCCATGAGCGCGGCCGCGGCTGCGGCGATCGCGCTCGTGACCGCTTCGGGGTTCTCGGTCTTGCGGGGCGTGCGGGAACGGGAGCGGGACGACGTCGAGGTCTTGGCCTCCGTCACGGCGGCCGTCGCCTCGGCCTTGCTGCTGCCCGGTTCGTCGTTCGCGCGGTCGGAGACGGAGCCCTTGGCCTCGGAGGCGCCCTCCGGCGCGCCGGAACCGTTGGTTCCAGCGGAGCCCTCGGAGCCCTCGGTCGTCTCGCCGGACGCGATCGCCTCGGCGCCGTCCTGGTTCTTGCGCCGGCTGCGACCACGGTTGCGACGGCGACGGCTGGTCGTCGTCACCTCGCCGTCGGTCGAGCCTTCGCCGGAAGCGTTCACGGAGCCGTCGGTCTGGGCGCCATTGCCCTTGGCCTGAGCGTCGCCGCCCTTGCTCTGGGGGCCGCCGTCGCCCTTGCCCTGCCCGTTGCCGTTGGCCTGCGCCTTGCCGCCGGACTGGCCCTTGGCGCCGTTGCCGTTCGCCTTGCCCTGGCCGTTGGCCTTGCCCTGCGCGCCATTGGCCTTGCCCTGGCCGTTCTGACCCTGGCCCTGACCCTCGGCCCCGCCCTTCTTCTTGCGGTTGCGCGAGCGGGAGCGACGCGACTTGCGGCCGGAGCGCTCGGCGGCGTGCTCGGCCGCCTCGGACTCGAACGTGTACGCCTCGAACTCGACGGGCTCGCCCTTCGCCGAGACGCCTTCGGGCGTGTCGATGTCGGTGGCGATGGCGGTCGACGTGATGGTCTCGTCGACGACGACGCCCTCGTCCTTCGAGCCGCCGTTCCCGTTCTTGCCCTTGGCCTTGGCGCTCGGGCCGCCACCCGGACCGCCCCCGGCCTTCGGGATGTTGCGCAGCAGCTCGCGGGCGAGCGCGCCGGGCTTGCGGGCCAGACGCGTGCGGGCGCCGGTGATCACCTGCTGGGCCTCCGGCGTGTGCGGGCGCGCGGACGCGAGCATCGCGGACTGCAGCCTGCGGTCCTGCTCGCGGGTGGCCTGCACGAGGCGACGGGCGTTGCGGCCGTGGGCCGGGCCGGCGGAGTTGACGAGCAGCCCCAGGAGGCGCTTGCCCTCCTTCCAGCGTTGCGTCGCGTACTCCTCGTGCTCGTCGGCGGTGGCCTCGGCGAGCTGCCAGATCCACGCGGTCGCCTGGTCGCGGCGCCCGACGGGCTTGTCGGCGATCGACTGCAGCAGCACGCGCACGGCGTCGCGGCGATCGGCCTTGCTCCAGGCGATGACCTCGTCGGCGGCATCGGCGAAGGCGTCGGGATCGCGCAGGGCGGCGATGTCCTGGACGGCCTTGAGCTTCACGGCCTGGCTCGGGTTGCGCTTGAGCGCGGTGACCAGGAACGCGCGCTTGAGCTCGCCGCCACGGTCGAAGTGGAGCATGGCGCGGGCCTTGCGCCAGTTGCCGGAGCTGACGGTGGCGCCGGCGAGCGCCGCCCACTGCACCTGCTCGCCGTAGTCGAGCCACTCGACGGCGATCCGCCACAGCTCGCGGTTGAAGACGTCGATGCGGGTGGTCTCGTTGGAGGCGACCGGCAACACGCGGCGCTCGACGCGCACCTTGCGGCCACGACCGCGGCGCACCGGGCCGACGACGATCGCGCCGCCGCGGTACACGTCGCGCTCAAGCAGCGAGTGGAGGGTGACGACGGGATCGTCGTGCTTGGTGCCCGGGTGCACGAAGTCGACCACGAGGCCGGCCTCCTTGCCCGGTTCGCGGCGCGTGACGCGACCCACGCGCTGCTGGTAGATCCGCTTCGAGGCGGTCGGGGCCAAGTGGAGGCAGACTGTCGCGCGCGGTGAGTTCCAGCCCTCGGCGAGCAGCTGGGCGTTGATGAGGACGTCGATCTTGCCGGCCTCGTAGTCGGCGAGCGTGCGCGAGAGCTCGCGCTTGGGTGTCTCGCCGGAGACGGCCTTCGCCTTGATCCCGAACTCGTTGAACGCGTCCGCGAGGTTGTAGGCGTGCTTGACGCCGGCGGCGTACACGACGCCCGCCATCCCGCCGAAGCGGGTCTTGTAGAGGTCGGCGGCCGCGAGGTTGAACGGCAGCTGGTCGAGCACCTCGGCCAGCATCTCCTGGTCGAACTCCATGTCGACCTCGCCGCGGCGCAGGGGCACCTTGGCGATCGTGCGCACGCCGACGCCCGGGGGGATGCGGACGCAGCGCAGCGGGGCGATGACGCCTCGGCGAGCCGCCTGCGCGAGATCGAAGCGCGAGGTCTGCGTGGGGAAGAGGTCGGCGACGTGGCGGGCGATGAGCGCGCCCGTGGCGGTCATGCCGATGAAGATCGGGCCGGTCCACGCGCGGATCGCCGCGGAGGTCTTCTCGCCGAGCGCCGTATGGGCCTCGTCGCAGATGACGATCGTGTACGCCGAGGAGATCTCGCCGGCGTGGCGGACGAACCACTGGTACGTCTCGACGGTCACCGGGCCGAGCGTGCCCCGCTCGGAGACCGGGTCCTCGCCCTTGAGCAGCGGCGGGGAGAGGCGATCCTTGTAGCCGCGCGTCTTAATCTCGTCGATGAACTGCTCGACGAGGTTGCGGCGGTGCGTGAGGATCAGGACGCCACCGAGGCGGCAGGCGTCGACGAAGCCCATGGCCGCGACGGTCTTGCCGGCGCCGGTCGCATGCTCGAACCAGAAGCGCTTGGCGGCGTTCGGGTCCTCTTCCTGCTCGTCGAGCTGGTCGTCGTCGGACTCGTCGAACGGCTCGTCGGAGTCCGAACCCACGTCGACGGCGTCGAGCTCGGCGAGCTCGTCGGCGGTCGGGGCGAGGTCGGCGACGGTGGGGCCGTGGACATCGCTGCCTTCGCCCGAGACGCCCTCGTCGTCGTATTCCTCGTCGTAGTCGTCGTCGGACTCCGCGTCGGTGGCGCCCGGTGCGGCGGTGCGGTCGACGACGGTGTCGGGCGCGACGGCGGAGGCGGCCTCGGGGGCGTCGGAGGCGCG
>JAURVW010001297.1 GCA_030655275.1 Solirubrobacteraceae bacterium | reverse complement strand
ATCGGGTGCGCCAAGGACGACATCAAGAAGGCCCTGGCCGGCTCCACGATGAGCCAGATCGGCTACATGATGCTCGGCGCCGGTCTGGGTGTCGGCGGCTACGCCTTCGCGATCTTCCACCTGCTGACCCACGGCTTCTTCAAGGCCAACATGTTCCTCGGCGCCGGCTCGGTCATGCACGGCATGAACGACGACGTCGACATGCGCCGCTACGGCGCGCTGCGCCACGCGATGCCGGTGACCTTCCTGACCTTCGCGATGGGCTACCTCGCGATCATCGGCTTCCCCGGGTTCTCCGGCTTCTGGTCGAAGGACAAGATCATCGAGGTCGCCCTCGCGGAGACCTGGTTCGTCGGGCTGTGCGCCCTGCTCGGGGCCGGCGTCACGGGCTTCTACATGACCCGGCTGATGCTGATGACCTTCTTCACCGAGAAGCGGTGGAAGGAGGACGTCCACCCGCACGAGTCCCCGGCGGTCATGACCTTCCCGCTGATCGTCCTGGCGGCGCTCTCGGTGCTCGGCGGCGTCATGCTGCTCGGTGACTGGATCGTCGAGTGGCTCTCACCCGTGGTCGGCGTCGCGCCCCACGAGGAGCCGCCGATCCCGGCGCTCGCGATCACGGCGCTCGCCGTGCTCGTGGTGGCCTGCGGCGTCGCGCTCGCCTGGTTCCTCGTCGGTCGCCGTGAGGTGCCGCCGACGCCCCCGCAGGACGTCTCCTTCGCCACCCGGGCCGCACGCGCCGACCTCTACGGCGACGCCGTCAACGAGGGCCTCGTGGTCCAGCCGGGGCGTCGCCTGGTCGGCGGCCTGGTCGGCTTCGACCGCTCGATCGTCGACGGGCTGCTCACCGGGGGACCGGTCGCCGTCGCGGCCATCGCCGGCCAGCTGCGCAAGGCGCAGAACGGCTTCGTGCGCTCCTACGCCCTGTCCCTCCTGGCCGGCGTGCTCATCGTCGTCCTCGCTCTCCTGGCGGTGAATCTCGCATGAACGGGTTCCCCTTGCTCACCTTGATGGTCGCGGTGCCGCTCGTCGGCGCCCTGGCCACGGCGTTCGCGCCGCGGGGCACCGCGTTCCCCAAGCAGATCGCCCTCGGGTTCTCGCTGGTCACGCTGCTGCTCGGCGTCGTCGCCGCCCTGAACTACGACACCGAGGGAGGCATGCAGCTCACCGAGACCCACGACTGGATCTCGGCGTTCGGCGTGCACTACGCCCTCGGCGTCGACGGCCTCGGGCTGCTGCTGATCCTGCTGACCGTGGTGCTCGTCCCGATCGTCTTCGTGGCCTCCTGGCACGAGGCCGACGACGGCAACCCCAACGCGTTCTTCGCGTGGGCGCTGGCCCTCGAGGGCCTCTCGCTCGCGGTCTTCGCGGCCACCGACGTCTTCCT
>JAURVW010001288.1 GCA_030655275.1 Solirubrobacteraceae bacterium | reverse complement strand
GCCACCCGCACCAGCCAGGCGCCGGCCTGGCCGATCGGCTCGGGCAGGCTGCAGGCGCGGGCGAACTCGTAGAACACCTCCTGCAGGATGTCTTCGGCATCGCCCGTACTGGCCACGCGCCGGCGGATGAATCCGTACAGGCGGGCGCGCTCGCGTTCGACGACCTGCGCGATACCGTGGCGTTGTTCAGTCTTCAAGGGCGGTTCATCAGAGGCAAGCGTGGGATCCATACCGGTGAAGACGGATCAGCGGCGCGAATATTGTGGGAAGTTGCGATTTATTTTCAGTGGCGGCGGGCAGCGCCGCTGCTAGCCGCCGATATACGCCGTCAGGCCCGCCACCAGCGCCGCGAAGGTTGCCGCGCAGCGGGGACTGGCGCGCAAATCCTCGTGCATGACGATCCAGGTCGGCAGCGCCAGCGCGCCGGCGGCCGGCAGCACGCGCACCAGGCCAGGGTCGCGCGCCGCCAGACCCGCCTGGCACCAGCCGATGCCGAAGCCGGCGCGGATCGCCGCCAGCTGCGCCAGGTCGCTGTCGCAGCGCAGCGCCAGGCGCGAACGCGAGAATGCCGGAAAGCTGGTCAGCCAGCGGCGGATGGCCGGCGTCTCGCGGTCGTAGCCGATCAGCGCGTGGCCCGCCAGATCGTCAATGGTTGCCGGCACGCCGTGGGCGTCGAGATAGCGGCGCTGGGCGAACATGCCGACGTCGATCACGCCCACCCGCCGCGCCACCAGGGCGTCCTGGGCCGGCTGCACCATGCACACGGCGATGTCGGCGTCGCGCCGCAGCAGGTCCTCGACGGCGTTCGACAGCACCAGTTCGACCACCAGTTGCGCATGCGCGGCGCGCAGGGCGGCCAGGATCGGCGGCAGCACCTCGACGCCGATGATGTCGCTGGCGCCGATGCGCACCGTGCCGCGCACGCCGTCGCCCTGGCTGCTGGCCACCCGCAGCAGGGCCGCCGTGGTGGCGGCAACCGTGGCGGCGTAGGGCTGCAGTTCGCGCGCCGCGTCGGTCGGCGCGTAGCCGTCGAAGGAGCGGATGAACAGTTTGAGCGACAGCGCCGCTTCCAGGCTGTCGATGTGGCGCCCGACGGTGGGCTGGGTCAGGCCGAGGGCGCGGCCGGCGGC
>JAURVW010001277.1 GCA_030655275.1 Solirubrobacteraceae bacterium | reverse complement strand
TCCATTAGAATTATTTATACCATATAAATAATTTTTAGAATAAAAATAAATACTTGAATTATCTATAACTATATCAGATAAAATATTATCAGATGATATTATTTTATAATCATTATTTTTTGTAATTATATTATCAGATAAGGTATAAACATCATCCGCTTTATATATTGATGGAAAAGTAATTAATATAATAGATATTATTCCAATAATAATTAGAGTTAGTTTAGTCATAATTTCACATCTTTTTTAAATGATTTATAAATGTTATAACTGCTATCATAACAATACCAATAATTACTATAAATATTATACTTCCTATAAATTTATCGGTATTACTCCAAAAATTATTCATTGAAAAAGAAGTATCAGCGTTTAATATTTTTATGATATAATTATCATATGAAGTGTTAATTGTTTGATTATTTAAAAAAGATTGAGAAATAGAAAAATCAGATAATCTAATTAAATCAATTGTTCTTAAATTTTCTGATTGTATGGTTATGTTTATCATAAATAAAAAAAAAATGATAAATCTATTTTTGAATAGATTTATCTAAAGTCTTTGAAATAAATGTCTTTATCACTATCATTACACCTATGATTACACCTATCAGGATAAGTCCAATTATTGAACCTGTATTTTCTACCATATTATTAACCAAATCCCAAATTACTTTCATAGTTCCGGCGGGCATATTTAATGTAACAACTGAAATATTCACATAATTTGAATATTCCGATGTTGTATTATAAGACCTGATAGCTATTGAATAATTTGTACTTTTGATTAATCCTGTAAAAGTATGTGTTTGTAGTGTATTATTTACTGTATAATTTGTTTGGAATACACTATCTATATAAACAGATGTATTATACCATGTTGGATTAGGTATAAAAGAAATTGTTATTTCTTTATCTGTTATATCAGTAGCCTGTAATGATGTTGGCTCATTTGTAGCAGTACCTATTGTAGCTAATAAAAAAACAATAAGAATAGCTAATATTTTTTTCATGCTTTTTTTTCACCTTTCCTTAAACTAAAAAAAAGAGAATTAAAAATAACTCTCTTTTTACTTCTCAAGTGATTTATTTAGTGTAGTACTGATAAATTTCTTTATCACTATCATTACACCAATTATAACCCCAATTAAAATTAATCCTATGATAGCATCTGTATTATCTACAAGATTATCTACCAAATCCCAAATTACCTGCATGGTAGTTGTTATGTTTATGGTCATGTGTTTTGTCACCTTTCCTTACACTTATAATGACATTAAACTACTTAAACATTTCGTAAAGTAACGAACGTTCATAAAAAAGGCAATTTTAATGTTCGTATTATTACGAACTATTTTTGATTATCTTTTGCAATTCCAATAGCCTTAAACAATTCAACCTTTAAAGCTAAAGCATTCGCAATAGATAATATATGTTCTTTTCCTTCAATTTCTAATATTATCTTATCTGATTTTTTTTCTGTTCTTATTTTGAAATACATTCTTTATACCTCATTTAATGTTATAGGAAAAACATTTCCATTTTTATCTATTATTCCTTTATTATAATTATGAGTAACTTTTTTATGTTCTGTTAAAGTTCCTGCTGTCAAATTAAAATATCTTTGAGATTCATTAAATCCTATAAATCTATTTATCTTCCATTCAGTTTTAATATTAATATCTTCATTATTTTTAATAGCTTCTTGAATTGCTTCTTTTTTAATTCCTTTTATTTTATATTCAGTTTTAAACTTTTGATAAATAATTCCTGAAATAATATGATTATCTAAAAAATTATTTCTGAAATTAAAATAATCATAAGTAATAAATTCATGGGTTGTATAATCTTTTAATGTTCTTGTATTTAATTCGGATAATATCCCTTCAAGTTTTAATTTTCCTAATAATTTATTATCCACATATCCAAACTTATTCAATATATCATATCCTTTTTTTGATACAAATAAACTATCAGTATCTACATAAATTAATTCATTTTTTACTAATTGAATTAATTTATATAATAAAACCCTGCTATATGAAGTTACGAAAGAAGAAATAGATATAAATGTATTCTCTGAATATTTTTCATTAAATAATTCAAAACATATCCCATCAATAAACATTAAAGTATGAAGTTTATCATTATCATCTAAAAAATCCATTTTTCCATTATTCATTATATTATCGTACTTTTCATTTCTAATCTGTTCATAATGTTTTTGAGCAAATTTGCCATAATTAGCATTTAATAAAATTTTACAAAAATATTGCATTACTTCATTATCTTCTGTTTTATATTTTAATCTTTTTTCATAAAAATGAGTAACGAAGTTATCGAATATTTTATCTTTTTGATATATTAATATTTTATTTACATCTAATATTTCATCATCATTTAATATTTCTAATTCAGGTTGAGATAAAAAAGTTGTAAATATTCCATCAGGATAATATAATAGATTACTTTTATTTTTAATATCTCTATAAGGTAATTTAGCATTATTTTTTTCTAATTTTACTTTTACTTCTGCAATAATTAAATATTGTTTACTTTTTAAATAATTTAATAATAGTTCTTTTGATGGTTTTAAACTATCTTTTTCTACTCCAATACTATTAATTAATCTTACCGGATAATCATTATCTAACATAGAATTTGCATACATGGAATTAATATCTAATTTGTATATATTTTTAAAAGTTCCAATCTTAAAACAATCTGTTCTTCCCCCATAATAAGAAGATTTTTCTAACATTTCTATTAATGGTAATTTATGCATATTAATATTTTCATCATAAAAATTAGTTCTGAAAATCCTAAATGATAATGAAGCTAAAGTATAAGAAAATTTACATTTTTCATTATATGAAAATTTAAAAAGTTCTTTACATGCTAATTCTAAAATTTCAGTATCTCTATAACAATATTTTAATGCTCTATCAGATTTATTTCTTATTTCATTAAAACTATCTTCATTAAAAGAAAATTCTAATTTTTTTAATCCAAAAGTATTTCCTAAATCTTTTAATGAGACTCTAAAATAATTTGTGGATGATAGAAAAATTATTTGATGATTATCTTTAACATATTTATAAATAAAAACATTTCTTGAAATAGCTATTGTTAATCTAAACCCTTCTTTTTTAAAAGTTTTGTCAGTAAATGTTTTTAATACTCTAAAATCATAACTCATGTTATGAGCAAAAACATATAAAGGTTTATTAACATATTCCTTTTTTAATGTTTTTGTTAATAAAAAATTCACAAATTCGGATGGATTATTAAAAAGAATTTCATCTTTACGGATATAATCTAATTTAACATTATCAAATTCATCATAAAAAGCATACCCAAAACTTAAAATATGTTCTTCAATATCTATATTATTTGTTAAAGTTTTAGTAGATTTTGAAATGTTTATTTTAACAGGGTAGCTTTCAGTATCTAAAAAAAGTACTCTATCAGGTTTACTGATAGTTTTTAAAATTTTTAATTTACACATAAAAATAACGAAAGTAAAAATAATAAAAAAATTTTCTTAAACGTTTTTAATCGTAAAAATATCTACCTTCTGTTTTTGTAATATATTTTTTCCTCTCTTTTAATTCTTCATGTAATTCTTTTTGATTTTCTCCAGACATATCGAACATTTCAATATTTAATAATTTATGTAGTGGATAATACCTACTATGTTTTCTTATTACATATTCCTCGTCAGAACCAATTAAATCAGATACACCAAAAATATGTTTAAAAATTATATCCGAAACTTCACATTCACATGACCAATTATAATATTTTATTAGTTCTTTTTCAACTACCGGTTCTTTCTTGATTTTTTTTAATCTTTTCTCTTTTTTGATTTTTTTAAATCTTTTTTTGGCTATTCTTTTTAATTTTTGATATTCTTTTATCTGAATTAATTTTGTTTTATATCTTTTAATTGCTCTCTGTTCTATTATTTTTTCATGAATAATTTTAATTTCTTTTTCTGATTTTTTAGAATATCCATATTTAGTTTTTCGATAATTGATAAAAGATTCATTAGAAATATTTTGTAATCGGTAACCTCTTTTTGTTTTTAGATTAATTTTTATCATTTATTTTATCTTCCTTTTTAATAATTTATATATTAACATTCATTATTCATATCT
>JAURVW010001270.1 GCA_030655275.1 Solirubrobacteraceae bacterium | reverse complement strand
ACCGAGTTCATCACCAACATTAATACCATCATCAAACAGGTCTGATTTAGTGTTATCACCGAACAGGATAAAGCTCATGTTATCGATTATGCCGAGCACAGGCACGTTATATAACCTGTTCGTAAGCAGTGAAACCAACTTTTTAGCATCATCAATGGATACACGCTTCGCATTCGTCACTATAACCGCGCCATCAACTTTAGGCATGTATTTCAACACAGCAACGATCTCATCACCGGTTCCCGGTGGAGCATCACACAGCAGTATGTCAGGGTCGTTCCATTTTACCCTGTCAATAAGTTCATGGATAAGCTCAATTCGCTTATCCCCTGACCACGCACATGCTACATTTGGTGGAATTAGAAATGTAGGGCTGAATATCTCAAGGGATTCACTGTATTTTACAGGGTAGAACTGTTCATCATCAAATATCTTCGTTCCAACAACCTCTTCCTGCGAAAGTCCAAGGATACGTGCTGTATTTGGACCCATCACATCAAGATCAAGCAGTGCAACTTTATAATTTTTGGATAATGCCCTGCCGAGATATACTGTAGTGGTCGTCTTTCCAGTACCGCCTTTGCCGCTTGCAACTAATACTCTTTTCATGTCTTACTTCCCCCCCGCCGCTGCAGCAGCCTTCTCCTCCCATTTCTTTACAGTCGCATTTACTTCACCCTCACCAGGAGATACAGTGGGCATAAGTACCCTCATGTACGTTCCCGGAGCTACACCATCCTGCTTCTCGATATCCCTGACAAGCAATAACGAGTTCATTTTCTGCTGGTTTTTCAGGATCTCATTTAGCGGTGTGGTAATCCGATCCCCAACGTGTGTAACAGATTCCGTTACTGTTTCGAGATTCTTGTGCTGAGTATGCGTTCCGAACTGTGTATCAGATAACCCGGCTGCCGGAGCATCACCACTTCTACGGTCCCGAAGGCTTGCGATATCTCCACGAAGATTTGAAAGTTCGTCTTTTAATGATTTAGTTTCATTATCTCTCTTTTCCTTCTCATAAGTCTGGATCTGTTCTGTGAGCTTATTTACAGTTTCGGACATCCTTTTAATATCA
>JAURVW010001266.1 GCA_030655275.1 Solirubrobacteraceae bacterium | reverse complement strand
AGTGGTCGATCGTGGCTGGGATCGTCCAGTTCGGCGACGAGGGCGAGGTCCTCCCAGTAGTAGTCGCCGACACACCGGACCTTGCCGATCATCAGCGGCTCGTTGACCGTCGGCAGTGGCAGACCAGCGTCGATGATGAGTTGCAGGAAGTCGAACTCCGTCGGCGTCGCCTGACCAGGCTGCAGCTGCCTGCGCCCGGGATGTTTCTCGAGGAGCGCCTCCACCTCGGGGCTGCCCGGGCGATGGGAGGCGTCGAGGTCTCGACGCACCTCGGCGAGGTCGAGGAGCTTCAGGTAGTCAGCCTGCTTCCAGGAACGTTCGAGCATCCACGCTGGTTCGCTCGTCGCGATGTCGGTGAGCATCCGGGTCATGGACGCAAACGGGAGACCGTCGAGGATGGTCGGCCTGATCACGACCGCTGGGCGATACGCGATGAGGCCCGGCTTGTCGTCATGGCTCATGGGAAGCAGGGTCCGTACCGCTCCTGCCGTGCGGCGCTTGGTGGTGGCGATCTGCACGATGCCCGGCCGGAGTTTCAGAAGCCCGCGACGTTCGGCGGCAGACCGACCCACGATCATCGCCGGTGCGAAATGGACGGTGGCAATCCGATCGAGCATGCGTGGCGTGAGTGAGCGTCGGCTGACGGCGTAGGTCCCTCTCAGGACCGGGACCAGGAGACCACGCACGATGCCGTCTTGGACGTCGTTGTGGTCGAAGTACTGAGCGAACAGCTGTTGACGGGTGACGATGCCGTCGCTCTCGTCGCAGAGTTCCGCGAGTCGACGGGTGAAGAGGGGCGTGGCCATCCGGAGACCGTCCCGAGCAAATCCCCCACCAGGTGAGCGAGACTGCGGAGAAAGTGCGACCAAGGTCCGGCGAAACTCCCTCCGGGGCCCACTCCAGATTCCTGAGTCGCAAATTCATCTGGAACGTCCAGATGAATTTGCGACTCAAGAATCTGGTGCGTCGACAGCAGCGGTAGATCGCCGTGCTGGCCCGCTGACCGCGCAGCCAGCTGGAGCCGTGCCGCTGGCCCGCTGACTTCGCAGCCAGCTGGGGCCTTCAGCCTGGGAAGACGATCGTTCTCGTGCCGTCGACGAGGACGAGGTCGTGGAGGTGGCTGCGCACGGCTCGGGCGAGGGCGACGCGTTCGACGTCGCGACCGACACGCTCGAGCTCCTCGGCGGTGGCGCGGTGGTCGACGCGCAGGACGTCCTGCTCGATGATCGGGCCGTCGTCGAGGACCTCGGTGACGTAGTGGGCCGTCGCGCCGATCAGCTTCACGCCGCGCTCGCGCGCCCGCTGGTAGGGCGCGGCGCCCGCGAAGGCGGGGAGGAAGGAGTGGTGGATGTTGATGATCGGCGCGGCGAGGCGCTCGATCAGGTCTCCGGAGAGGATCTGCATGTAGCGCGCGAGGACGACGAGATCGACCTGGCCGCCGACCAGGTCGACGAGCGCCGACTCGGCCTCGGGCTTCTTGCCCTTCTCGACCGGGATCACGTGGAACGGGAGCCCGAAGGACTCGACATCGACGCGGAAGTCCTCATGGTTGGACACCACGCAGACGACCTCCATCGGCAACTCACCGCGGCGCCAGCGCCACAGGAGATCGAAGAGGCAGTGGTCGTACTTGGAGACCATCAGCGCGACCCGCTTCACCACACCCGAGCGGTGCAGCCGCCACGACATCTCGAAGCGCTCGCCGACCGACGCGCCGAAGACCTCCTCGAGCTCGTCGGGGTCGCCGCCGCCGACGAAGCTCACCCGCATGAAGAACCGACCGCCCGACGCATCCGTCGAGTACTGGTCGAGGGTGATGATGTTCGCGCCGCGGGCCGTCAGGAAGCCCGTGACGGCGGCGACGATGCCGGTCCGGTCGTCGCAGGAGATCAGGAGGCGCGCGGGATCGCTCAAAGTTCCCCGACCCTCCCGCATGGACCGGGACGACGCAAGCGATGCAGAGGGGCGCCCACCGGCCTCAGGCGGCCTTCGCCGCCTTGCCGGCGCGCTTCTCCGAATACGAGCGGCGGTCCGCGACGGCCATGAGCGTGCTGAGGTCGGTGCCGTCGGCAGGATGGACGGCGTAGCCGATCGAGGTCCCGGCGATCGCCCGGAGCGACGCGCCCAGCGTGCGCGCCGCCAGTCTGGCGTCATCCGCGCCCGAGACGCCGATCGCGAGCGCGAACTCGTCACCGCCCAGGCGTCCGATCGCGGGGCTGTCCGGGAAGGAATCGGCAAGCACGCCGGCCACCCGGCGAAGCAGTTCATCGCCCGCCGCATGCCCCTGCGTGTCGTTGACCGACTTGAAGTCGTCGAGGTCGAGCACGAGCAGGCCGAACGGATCGCCGGACCGCGTCGCGGCGTCGAGGGCGCGCTGCGCCTCCTCCTCGAATCCGAGGCGGTTGTCGAGGAGGGTGAGGGCGTCGGTGCGGGCGAGCGACAGCATGTGGTCGGTCACGTCGTTGAACGCGCGGCTACTGATGATGCCGAGCGCGAACGAGGCCCCGAACGCCGTCAGATGGAACGGGACCACCCACAGGGTGTCGGCCGGGCTGAGCGCGACGACGAGCGCCCAGCCACCGACCATCAGGATCAGCGTGCCGCGGGAGCGCCCCTTCGGCAGCACGGCGGCGTCGAAGAGCACGCGCAGGAAGAGCGCCGCGACGATCGGGGCGGTGAGTCCCCCGTGGGCGAGCATCGCCGTGCCGACGCCGATCGCGAGGGCGACGTTCGAGCCGTAGAAGATGAGGCGGTAGAGCGGCCCCTCGTCGATGATCCCCCGATTGCCCATGAGGGCCGCGAGCGCGAAGAACCACAGCACCCACGGGATGCCGGCGTAGTAGAGGACGTGGTCGTAGAAGCCCTGGCCGGGGTTGATGATCGCGTCGACGACGACCGTGAGGCCGGCCATCGCGATCACCACCAGCCCGAGGCTGATGAGCCAGCCGTACACGACCCCCGGCTCGGGGCTGCGGGGCACCTTGCCGGTCGCGCGCAGGGAGGCGTAGCTCAGCGGGTGCCTGACGCGCATCGGCGCGCCGTCGAGCGGGACCTGGGCGCTGTCCGGGACGGTCCCGGCGACGAGGGCGTGGACGCGGACGTCCGGATCGGCCTTCGACTGGTAGAGCGCGGCATCGGCGACCCGGAAGAGGTCGGTGGCGGAGACGGCGCGCGTCTCGGACGTCGCCACGCCGACGGAGGCGCCGATGCGCGGCAGCAACACCGTGCGGACCGACTCGGCGATCATCCGCGCGTTGGTGTACGAGGCGTGCTCGCCCTCGAGCAGGACGGCGAACTCGTCGCCACCGAGGCGCCCGAGCTCGGCGTTCGCGGGCAGCGCGTCGGGCATGGCCTGCCCGACCCATTCGAGGATCGCGTCGCCCGCGGCATGGCCGAGAGCGTCGTTGACCTTCTTGAACCCGTCGAGGTCGATGATGAGGAGCGCAACGGCACCGTGTTGGCCCTTCGTGGAGAGGAGGCGATCGATCTGCTGCAGGATCCCGCGACGGTTGAGCATCTTCGTGAGGCGGTCGAAACTCGAGAGCGCGTTGGCCACGCTGGCGGCCCGGGAGTGGGCGAGGTTGCCGAGGGCTCCGACGCCCCAGCCCGCGGCGATGAGCGCGATCGCGATCACGGCGTCGAGCGGCTCGGCGGCCGGGTTGGCGACGTGCACCGCGATGCCCGTCGCGATCATGAACCCGAGCGCGATACGCGACCACAGGGCGGGGAAGACGAGGCCGATGTAGGCCGCGATCGACACGGTGGCGGCGAAGTAGACGGTCGCCACGCCTTGGTCATAGACCGCGAGCGCGGCGAGCGCCAGCATCATGGAGCCCGCGCCGAGCACGTACACCCACAGGGACGAGCGGAACCGAAGCCCCAGGGCGGTGTCCTGGATGACCGACAGCACGCCCGTGATCGTCGCGGCGACGAGCGCGCCACCGATCACGTTGAGGTCGCCACCCGCGGCACCGGGGCGCAGCAGCGTGCTGGCGATGATCCCCAGGGAGGCTGCGAAGAGTGAGGCCCACGGGACGAGCGCGACGTCGCGGCGACCGAGGATCGAGTCGACGACCCGCGGACGGGCGCGGGCGGTGCGCGCGGCGCGCCGGTCCTTGGGGCGCCCGAAGGAATCGCTTCGCGAGACTTCGACGAGGGAGGCCATTGCTCTCGTGTTCGGCTCCGACCCGTCACGCGTTGAGGTGACACCAGCGAAACGTCTAGTTCTGGAGACGCATTCAGGAAGCCGGGCCCGGTTCCGGGGCCGGGGGAACCCAGCCGCAGACGACCTGGCGCGGTCGACCACGGCGGCGGGATCGTGGCGTCAGGCGGCGGCGATCCCGCTGCCCGCGTCCCCGCCGGCGACGGTGAGCGGGCTGTGCCGGGTGCGGCCGGCCTTCGCCGAGTAGGAGCGGTGGTCGGCCGAGCGCAGGAGGTCCTCGAGCTGCTCGCCGTCGGCGGGGTACACGGCGCAGCCGATCGACGCGCCGACGATCGGTCGCAGTCGCTCGGTGAGCGCGGTCGCCAGGGCGCCGGCCTCCTCGACCGACCCGGCGGGAACCGCGGCCACGAACTCGTCGCCGCCCAGTCGACCGACGCTGTAGGCCGACGGGAGCGTGTCCTTCGTGATGTCGGCGACGCGCTGGAGCAGCTCGTCGCCTGCCGCGTGGCCGAGCGTGTCGTTGACGGACTTGAAGTCGTCGAGGTCGAACGCGATCACGCTGAACGCCCGCGCCTCGGCCCGCGCGATCACGAAGGCCCGCTCGGCGCCCTGCTCGAACCCGGGCCGGTTGCGCAGGCCCGTGAGCGAATCGGTGTGGGCGAGGCGCAGCCGTGAGCTGATCGCATCGGTGAACGCGCGACGGCCCACGGCGCCCAGGCCGAACGACACCGCGAAGAGGGTGAGTTGGTACGGCGCCGCCCAGAACTGCTCCGACGGGCTCAGCGCAAGGGCCACGAGCCACCAGGCGACGGTGAGGCTCGCCGTCTTGGCGGCATCGCTGCGGGCGAGCACGATCGCGTCGAAGAGCACCTTGAGGTAGAGCCCGGCGACGATCGGCGCGGTGATG
>JAURVW010001265.1 GCA_030655275.1 Solirubrobacteraceae bacterium | reverse complement strand
GGATCAAAGAACCGTCGTCGAGCGCTACAGCTGGCTGCTGACCGAAGACTTCAAACCCGAAGACGACGATGCAACGGGGTCGCAGAAGTGGGAGCGCTTCGTCGAGCACGCTCGGGCGATCAGCTTCACGAACTTGCCTGGCGACTTCCTCAAGGCGGACTGGCGGTTTCATCCCAGGGAGTTTGTGGGAGTGATGAGGACTTGCGGGTGGTTGAGCAAAAAAGAGTTCGCGCGCGTCTATCCAGATACATATCAAAGGCGCGTCGGAACCAGAACAGAAGTTGCGCCAAATGCGCTCAGCGAAACGATTAGAGATCGCTATCGCATCTTCGTAAATATCGTCGCTCGAAAATACTTGATATCTCAACGTGCAGAACGCGCCGCCCAGTTCTTTGGCCAAGGCGCCGAAGAGTCAAGAGCGCTTACGGCAATGAGTGAGATCCGAAGCGAAACAAGTTGCAATCAACTCTACGGCGGCCGGATGGGAAACGATGCTCCCGGTGACGGTTATCTCTATCGGGGGCGGGGCATGAAACAGCTAACTGGTAAATACAATTACTCTGAGTACTGGATATACCGTGGGTGGTTGGATAGATCCTCGTTCACGGCGTCATGGTGGAGACATCGCCAAAACACCCGGCCACTTCAAATATCAAACCCCGACAGATTGATTTCAGACCACTACTCCACCATTGATGCCGGCGGATGGTATTGGATCGCATCCCCACACCGTGGAGGGCCGCATCTGCTGAGTTCAATAAATCGCCTCATTCCCCTTGGCGCCGCGCCGACATCACTGTCGGTAGATTCAGTCACACGCGGTATCAACGGCGGATCCACAGCACTGGAAAACAGGATGTTCCACACGATGCGAACTTACGAAATTCTTGGCGATAATGTTTAAAAATCCACCACTTCTCTTTCCCCTCTACTTTTTAATTTTTAGCTCTGGCGCGTCGAACTTTGGATTATCTACGGCTGCGGCGGCCGAAGCAGTATCGAGAAAAACCGAAGCGGATTACATTTTTCTACAGCCCCCTTTGAAAATTTACAAAGCCCTT
>JAURVW010001259.1 GCA_030655275.1 Solirubrobacteraceae bacterium | reverse complement strand
AACAGCTCCGGGTGGTCGCGCCGCAGGCGCAGGGCGCGCGACGTGACCAGGAGTTTGGCCCGGCCCGAGTCATCGATCGGAGGGAGGATGCCGCGGGCGACGTCGGCGTCGAGCTCTCGCAGCATCCGCGACCGCGCGTCGAAGTCGACCGGACGCCGGTTGTCGGGGTCGACCAGGGACAGGTCCCAGAGCTCCGAACCCTGGTACACGTCGGGCACCCCGGGGCCGGTGAGCTGCAGCAGCTTCGCCGACAGGGAGTTGGAGCGCCCGGCATCCACGATCTCTGCCACGAAGCGCTCGATGATCGGACGCGCCGCTCCCTCGATCGACTGTGCGATCGCGTCGAGACCCTTTTCGAACTCCGCATCCGGATGCTGCCACGTCGTGGACTCCGACGCTTCGCGAGCGGCCTTCGTCGCGTAGGCGAGCAGACGGTCGGAGGGGATCGGCCAGGCACCGACCACGGCCTGCCAGAGGAGTGCGTCGAGCGGACCGTGCCCGGTGCTCGCGACGGCGCGGAGCTCGGTCAGCACCTCGGCCCAGCGATCCGGCATCTCGGACAGCACCGCGAGACGCGAGCGCACATCCTCTGAGCGCTTCGTGTCGTGCGTCGAGAGGGTCGTCATCGAGTACGGCCAGCCGGCGAGACGATCACGCTGCGCATCGTGGAACTCGGCGACCGACAGGGCGGCGATCGACGGATCCGCGCCCACCTCGGTCAGCGATCCCAGGCGCGAGTATCGGTAGAACGCGGTGTCCTCGACGCCCTTCGCCATGACCGCGCCGCTGGTCTGCTGGAACCGCTGGGCGACCTCGAGGCGCGCGTCGGCGAGCAGTGGCTCGAGCTCGGCGAACGCCGAGGCGAGATCGGGGCGGCGACGCCGGGCGTCGGCGAACGCATGACGCAGGTGCGCGACGCCCTCGGGGAGGTACGAGCGGTACACCGGGAAGCTGGCCAGCAGTTCGGCGAGCGCGTCCTCGGCCTGCACGATCCCGTGCGGCAGGGTGCGCACGAGCCGCCGCACCTCGGAGCCGAGCAGTTCGTCGGCGATCATCCGCTTCGTGTCGTGGATGAGGTCGGGCCAGGCCTGCGCCTCGGGCAGCCCCGACTCGGTGCGCAGTTGCGCGTCGAGGGTGGTCAGCGCGTCGACACCGTCGCGGTCGACGAACAGTCGGTCGAGTTCGGCGAGGGCGTCGTAGCCGGTGGTCCCGTCGGTGCGCCAGTAGGCGGGGAGCGCCTCACCCGGCTCGAGGATCTTCTCGACGAGCGTGTAGGCGCGGCCCGTGGCATCCGCCAGCTGCTCCAGGTATCCGGCCGGGTCGGCGAGTCCGTCG
>JAURVW010001254.1 GCA_030655275.1 Solirubrobacteraceae bacterium | reverse complement strand
TCGGCGCCACGCTCGGCCGCTGGTTCGGTGCCAGCGACGCGCAGCTCGACACCGTGTTCCCGAACCTGAAGAACTTCAACCGCAACCTCGGGTTCCTGAAAGCGACGTGATGCACGGGCGCGTGGTGCGCCCGCGACGGGTGCCGCGGCCATCGCCGTGACCGGCGTCACATCCCCTGCGCGGGCGAGGCGACTCCCCCGCGTCCGGGGGTGCGGGGCATGGCGGTGAACGTGGCCGAATCGTGTCTTCACCCGACTTCCCAGGACACAGACCCCATGAAGTTCAGCTCGAAGATCGCCGCCGCCCTCGTCACCGTCGCGCTCGCGCCCGCTGCCTTCGCGCAGCAGATCGTCAGCGATTTCGCGAGCGGCGCCGAAGGCTGGAGCGTCGAGGAAATGCAGGTCCGCGGCGTCACCTTCCTCTACCAGGGCGGCAACGGCAGCGGCGGCACCAGCGCGATGTGCTTCAGCGTCGCCGGCTGCATGCCAGCGATCTTCGATCGCACCAACGTCGGCGCTTATGCGCCCACCTGGGCGGCGAGCGGCGGCGCGTCGAGCGGCTACATCTCGCGCACCGACCCGGGCGCGTTCTTCATGGCCTTCAAGGCCGGCAGCGAATTCCTCGGCAACCTCTCGGCCTACGCCGGCGGCAACCTGAGCTTCGCCCAATCGGTGCTCACGCCCGGCTCGCTCGGCACCCACACCAGCCAGTTCGTCGGCCTGCAAAGCGGCGCGAACGGCCCGGCGATCTATTTCGCGTTCGGCGGCAGCGCGCCCGCGCAAGGTGGCTGGACGAACTATTCGACGACGCTCAGCCTTGCCAACGCCTTGGTGCTGAATGCTTCGACCGGCGCGTTCAGCGCCGCCGACGCGACCACCTTCGCGAACGTGCTCGCCAACGTCACCGACTTCCGCATCAGCGCCGAGTGGTACCCGGCGTCGAGCAGCGAAGTAATCGGGCTCGACAGCGTGGCGTTGACCGCTGTCACCGCCGTGCCGGAACCGGGCACGTATGCATTGATGGGGCTGGGCCTCGTCGCCGTCGGCGCACTGAAGCGCCGCCGCGCTCTTAAGGCCGGCTGAGCACGCGCCGGTACTGGATCGCCTCGGCCAGGTGCGCCGTGGCGATCGTCTCGCTGCCGCCCAGGTCGGCGATGCTGCGCGCGACGCGCAGCACACGGTGAAAGCCGCGCGCCGACCAACCGAGCCGCGCGGCCGCGGTCTGCAGGAACTTGGCGCTCGCCGGATCGAGCGCGCAATGACGGTCGAGCGCGTCGCCCGCGAGACGCGCGTTGACGCTGCCCTGGCGCACCAGCGCC
>JAURVW010001250.1 GCA_030655275.1 Solirubrobacteraceae bacterium | reverse complement strand
AGCTGCAGCTCGGTGACCTCTTCACCGGACTTCTTGCCCTCGGCCGCGGCCTGCTCGGCCGCCTTCTTGGTGAGATCGGCCGAGTCCTTCTGGACCTCGCTCACCATGTCGTCGATCTTCTTCTGGCCCTCGGTGACGCTGATCTTCCCGGTCTGGATGTCCTTCGTGATCTTCTCCATGCGCTCCTGGCGGGTCGCGACGCGCTCCTGGACCTCCTCGGAGAGCTCCGGGAGCTTCTCCTCGACGGCCGCGCCGGCGGCACTGGTGGCCGGCACCGTCTCCGCGGGCGTCGTGCCGCCGTTGCCGGTGTCGGTCGAGGCGTCGTCACCCCCGCAGGCGGACAGGCCAAGCGCGGCGGCGAGGAGCAGAGGAAGAGAGGCGGTGCGCAGAATGGACATGGGGACACTCGAGTCGAAGTGGGTGCCGTCACACTCTGCCGGTTCCGGAGTCGCAACGACCCCGACACCCATGGTCGGGCCGGTCGGGGCGGCGCCTGGTCGGCCTCGGGCCGTTGCGGGTAGGGAGCCGCTCAGGAGAGGCGAGCGCGCTTGCGCACGGCGCCCGTGACGAGCAGGTAGTCGCGCGGGTATTGCCCGTCGTCGACCCCCGAGACGGTGCGGCGATCGCGGGTGCCGCGCGGCACGGAGCGACGGTCGCTGGCGAACCGGCGCTCGACGATCAAGCGCCCGCGACCGTCGGCCACGATCGAGACCTCGTCGCCCGCCTGGAAGTGCGCTCCGGAGAGAGCTTCGATCGACAGCGTGACCGAGTTCGTGTCGGAGATCCGGGGCATACCTCAACCTACGCCCGGAGACCGGCGGAACTTGTGCCGGGGACAGCCTGAATGGACCAAAGGCCGATGGCGCCAGCGTCCGAATGGCAAGGAGTTCCGCTCACGGAACCTGCAACGCGGTTCAGCGGCCGAACGGACGGTCGAAAACGGACGGACGTGTCCTGCCCACGGACGGCCCCCAGCCGCTCCGCCGCGGTCCAGCCGACCCGCGATCCACCCACGGGACGCCCCACGGCCGGGCCGACGTAGACTTCCTGATCCGTGTCCGCGAAGCCCGTCCCCGCCCAGATCGACCCCCAGCAGTCGTTTCCCGCACTCGAGGAGAAGGTGCTCGCGCGCTGGGCCGAGCGCGACGTGTTCGCACGGTCCCTCTCGCAGCGCGAAGGCGCCGAGCCGTGGGTGTTCTGGGAAGGTCCGCCGACGGCCAACGGCAAGCCGGGTGTGCACCACATCCTCTCGCGCGTCTTCAAGGACATCTTCCCGCGCTTCCGCACGATGCGCGGCTTCCACGTCGAGCGCCGCGGCGGATGGGACTGCCACGGCCTCCCCGTCGAGATCGCGGTCGAGAAGCAGCTGGGCCTGAGCTCCAAGCACGACATCGAGGCGATCGTCCCCGGCGACGTGCGCGAGTCGATCAAGGTGTTCAACCAGGCCTGCAAGGACTCCGTCTTCACGTACCTCGAGGACTGGGACCGCCTCACGCAGCGCATCGGCTTCTGGGTCGACCTCGAGGACGCCTACCGCACGATGGATCCCTCCTACGTGGAGTCGGTCTGGTCGGCGGTGAAGCAGATGGACGAGAAGGGCCTGCTCTACCAGGGCAACAAGGTCGTCCCGTTCTGCACCCGCTGCGGCACGGCGCTCTCCAGCCACGAGGTCGCCCTCGGCTACAAGGACATCAAGGACACGTCCGCCTACGTGCGTCTGCCCGTCGTCGCGGACGGGCTGCCGGCCGGCTCGCCGCTGCAGGATGGCGACAGCCTCGTGATCTGGACCACCACGCCGTGGACCCTCTGGGCCAACGTCGCTGCAGCCGTCAACCCGCAGGTCGAGTACGTCCGCGTGAAGGTGACCGGCCGCGATGGCGAGACCGAGCACGTGCTCGTCGCCGCCCGCGCCCTTGTCGAGCACGCGCTGGGTGAGGAGGCCGAGATCCTCGGCGAGTCGTTCACCGGCGACGCGCTCGTCGGCACGGTCTACGAGGCGCCGTTCGTCGCAAAGGGCCGCCTTGCGGGCGGCCGCGGCGCCGTGCTCGCCGCCGAGTACGTCACCACCGACTCGGGCACCGGCATCGTGCACCTCGCCCCCGCCTTCGGCCAGGAGGACTACGACGCCGTGGCCGCAGCCGGCGCCGCGGGTCTGCTCCCGGAGGGCCTCGACGCGGCCCGCTTCGACCCGCGCGATCCGACCACCCTGCTCAACCCGGTCCGCGAGGACGGCACCTACGACGAGCGCGTCACCGATGTCGACGGCCGCTTCGCCGGCCGGTTCGTGAAGGACCTCGACCTCGACCTCGTGAGCGACCTCGACGCGCGCGGCCTGCTGCAGCGCAAGCAGCGCTACGAGCACTCCTACCCGCACTGCTGGCGCTGCGACACGGCGCTCGTGTACTACGCGCGGCCCTCCTGGTACATGGCGACGGCCGCCAAGCGCGACGAACTCCTCGCCGCAAACGACACCGTCACCTGGCACCCGCCGCACATCAAGGACGGCCGTTTCGGTGAGTGGCTGCGCGGCAACGTGGACTGGGCGATCTCGCGCGAGCGCTACTGGGGCACGCCGCTGCCGATCTGGCAGTCGACGGTCACGCCCGACGGCGAGGAACTGCCGCGCCGGATCATCGTCGGGTCGCTCGCGGAACTCGAGACGCTCAGCGGCGTGAAGCTCGACGACCCGCACCGTCCGTTCGTCGACGACGTCACCTTCACCGGCGAGGACGGGCTCACGTACGAGCGCGTGCCCGAGGTGATGGACGTGTGGTTCGACTCCGGCGCCATGCCGTTCGCCCAGGACGCCGCGCCGCTCGACCCCGACGGCACCGCCCACTACGAGCAGCACCGCATCGCCGACTACATCTGCGAGGGCCTCGACCAGACCCGCGGGTGGTTCTACTCCCTGCTGGCCGAGTCCGTGCTGCTCCGCGGCGAGGCGCCGTACAAGAACGTCGCCTGCCTCGGCCTCATCCTGGACGAGAACGGCCAGAAGATGAGCAAGAGCAAGGGGAACGTCGTCGATCCGTTCGAGGCGCTCGACCGCTTCGGCGCCGACGCCCTGCGCTGGTACTTCTTCACGAGCAAGCAGCCATGGGACGGGTACCGCTACTCCGACGACGCCGTCCGCGACGGCGTTCGCCTCTTCCTGCTGCCGCTCTGGAACACCGCGAGCTTCTACGCGCAGTACGCGGCGATCGCCGCCAACGCCGAGGGCAACGCCCCGGCCGGTGAGCCGACGGAGCTCGACCGCTGGATCACGAGTCGCGTGGAGGCGACGACGGAGATCGTCACCGCCGCCCTCGACGCCTACGACGTGACGACCGCCGGTCGCGCGATCGGTGAGCTCGTCGAGGAGCTCTCCAACTGGTACGTGCGCCGCTCGCGCCGTCGGTTCTGGGACGGCGAGCAGGTCGCGCTCGACACGCTGCGGGGTGCCCTGCTGCGCATCGCGACGCTCCTCGCGCCGCTCACGCCGTTCGTCGCCGACGAGCTGTTCGAGCAGCTCGGTGGCGAAGGCGACTCCGTCCATCTCGTCGACTGGCCGCAGGCGCATGCCGACAGCCGCGACCTCGCGCTCGAGGCCGACATGGCCACCGCCCGCGAGACCGTGAAGCTGGGCCTCGCCGCCCGCGCGGCCTCCGGCGTGAACCTGCGCCAGCCGCTACGCGCGGCCGTGGTGGTGGCGACCGGCAGCGAGCGCGCCGCGATCGAGCGCCTCTCCGAGGTGATCTCGGAGGAGCTCAACGTGAAGGCGCTCGAGTTCGTGGCCGAGGCCGACGAGCTCGGCAGCGTGCTCCTCAAGCCCAACCTCAAGGCCCTCGGGCCGCGCTTCGGCAAGGCGATGAGCCAGGCCCGTGCCGCCATCGAGGCCCTCGACGGCACCAGCGTCGCGGCGGCCCTGCGGGCCGGCGAGCCCGTCGCCGTCCAGATCGACGGCCGCGAGCACGAGCTCTCCTCCGACGACCTCCTGCTCTCGCTCGAGGCACCCGAGGGCTACCAGCTCGAGCGCGACGGCAACCACGCCGTGGCCCTCGAACTCGAGATCGATGCCACCCTGCGCGAAGAAGGTCTGGCCAGGACCGTCCTGCGCCAGATCCAGGTCGCCCGCCAGAACGCCGGCTTCGACGTCACCGACCGCATCGAGCTCACGCTCGGCGGCGACGACACCCTGCTCTCGGCCGTGAAGGCCAACGAGGCGTACGTCGCGTCGGAAACCCTGGCCACGTCGGTGGTCTACGGCGAGGTGGGCGGCGAACCGGTCCTCGTCGACGGCCTCCGACTCCAGCTGCAGGTCGAGCGCGTTTCCTAACGCCCATCGCCCGGTGAACGACGTTCGCTCGTAGCCCCAGTCACACCGGGAACCAGCCGAACGTCCAAGGCACCCCGAGTCCATACTCACCATCGGCAGGTGGCTGCCGATGGTGTGGTCGAGATGAGCATCGCCGCTCCCAGTCTTCGCGGCCGCGTATCCCGCCGCGACGTCGCCCTCAGCCCGCACGTGTGGTTCGCCGTCTGGGGTTCCTTCGCCCTCTTCGCCGTCTCCACGCTGGTCATCGCGTTCGTCCTGCCGGGCATCTCGCAGACGCGCATGCTGGTCCTCACCGGTGTGCTCGGCGGCATCGCGCTGGTGCTCGGACGCCTTCGCGCTCCCGAGCCCGGGACGCCGGCCACCCACGCGGTCCTCTCACTGGTCTACCTGGCTCCGGCATTCACGCTCTGGGCCTTTGCGCCCCACGCCGCCGGTGTCGTCGTGGCGGCCGTGTTCGTCGCGCCGCTGGCCTCCGTCTGGCTCGTGCGGCGTCGGCAGGTCGTCGCGCACCTCACCGCCGCGTCCGTCGTCCTGTTCGTCCCGTCGATCCTCGGCGAGGTCGACCGGGCCACGCTCTACGCGTGCATCGCCCTGGTGCCGGCCATCTGGGTGCTCGCGGCGTGCTGCGTGCTCGTGATGGAGTCGGCCGAGACGCAGGGCCGCACCCTGGAGCAGATGGTCGGGGTCGACCCGCTCACGGGTCTCGGCAACCGACGGTCCCTCGACGACCAGCTCACGAACGAGCTCACCCGCCACAGCGCTTCGCACCGCCCGCTCACCGTCCTCACGCTCGACCTCAACGGGTTCGGACGGTTCAACGAGATGCTCGGCCACGCGACCGGCGACGAGCTCCTCGAGACCGTCGCCAGGACCCTCACGGCCGGCGCCCGGCGCCACGACATCGTGATCCGCCTCGGCGGCGACGAGTTCTGCCTGCTGCTGCCGAACACGGGCGCCGAGGAGGCCGCGGGCCGCATCCAGCGCCTGCGCGAGCGCCTCGCCCAGATCTCCGAGTACGGCTCGGGCGTGACCGCCGGGTTCGGCGCCGCGACCCATCCCGTCGACGGCACCTCGGCCACCGATCTCCTCCGGGCCGCCCACGCACGACTGCAGGAGGACAAGCGCACGCTCATCCACCGGATGCCGTCGCCGGTGAGCCTCGCGGCCGAACTCGCCTCGCGGGTCGAGGCACCGGTCGAGCGGCCGCGGGTCTCCGCGTCGCCACCGGAGAACCCCTTCGACGACCGGGTCACCCGCGCCGATCTCTCCGAGAACCGTGCGGTGTGGCGCCTCGTGGGCGCCCTGTTCCTTCTCTACGCCGGACTCGGCGTGCTGCTCCGGGCCGTGTCGCCCGAACTCACCGGCCCGCTCCTGCCCCCCACGGTGGGACTGTCCGTGATGCTCGGCCTCGCCATCCTCCTCTCGCGTCCGCCGGCCGCGGGCACCCTGCGCAGCGAACTCGCGACGGCCATCACCTACGTGATCCCGGCGCTCGCGTTCGTGGCCTGTCAGCCCGGTGGCTCGATCGCGATCGGCACGGCCGTCTTCGTGGGCGGGGTCGCGTCGCTGCGGTCGACGAGCCGCGTGGGCCTCGGCATCCATCTCCTGCTCGCCCAGCTCCTCTTCTTCTCGCTGATCCCGCTCGGCCTCGTCGATGCGATCACGAGCGTGGGGATCCTGGTGCTCATCGTCACCTTCTGGGTGCTCTCGGCCTGTTACGCCCTCGTCTTCGAGGCCATCGAGGAGCAGGGTGAGGAGCTGCTCGAGCTCTCCCGCCGCGACCCGCTCACCGGGGTCGGCAACCGCCGCCTGCTGCACGAGCAGCTCGGCCGGGAGATCCCGGCCCACGCGGCCACGAACCGTCCGATGACCATCGTCGCCCTCGACCTCGACGGCTGGGGCGAGGTGAACGATCGCCTCGGCCACCGTGCCGGCGACGACCTGCTCATCACCGTGGCCAGCCGCCTGCGGGCCGCAGCCGGTCCGGCCGCGACGATCACCCGCCAGGGCGGGGACCAGTTCGCCGTGATCCTGCCGAACACGAGCAGCGTCGAGGCCAAGCGGACGATCGCGGCGATGCGGCTCGCGATCGAGGGCATCGAGATCGCCGGGGTGGCGGTCACGGCCGGGATCGGCGCGGCCACCTACCCGTTCGACGGCACCGACACCGTCACGTTGCTCGAACGGGCCGACGAGGGCCTGCTCTTCGACAAGTTCCAGGTGCTGGACCTCCCTGCGCCGCTGCGCGCCTGACGGCGAGCCCGCTCCGCTGCTAAACGGGCCGCGGCCCGTTTGTCCTGTGACGTGAGCCCGGAACGGTGGCGGTCGGGGCGCTGATCGGTAAGAGTGCACGGTCGGCCAGCCCTCGCCCCCGCACCCGTCCCCCACGGGCGGTTGGCCTTCCGACCCCCATCCCCCGAACCCCCTTCCGTGGACTCAGCGACCCCTCACAGCGGAGTTTCCAGGCGCGTCCTTGCCGGGTCGCGCGCCGTTCGCATGACCACGGGCGGCGTCTTCCTCGCCGGGGCGCTCGTGATCTTCCCGACGCTCCGCGCGCTCGACCTCCCGCTCGAGGGCGGCATCCCGGCCGCCGTCCTGGGATTCGTGTCGGCCGCCTTCGTCTTCGGGCGGCCGGCCCCGAAGATCGGCACCTTCCCCAACCACGTGCTGCTCATGGCCTCCTGGGGCGTGCCCGTGCTCGCCTACTACTCGGTCCTGCCGAACGCCGCGCAGGCCACCCCTGGCTTCACCTTCACCGCGGTCCTCATCGCCTTCCGCCTCACCGACCGCAGCGAGATGGTCGCGCACCTGGGCACGGTCATCGCCCTGCTGCTCATGCCGATCGCCTTCGGCGTGGCCAGCACGCAGACCACGATCGCCGCCCTGCTCACCACGGCCGGACTGATCGCCCTCGCCTCGATCGTGACGATCGTGTTCGAGAGCGCCGAGGAGCAGGGCGAGGACCTCGAACGCCTCATCCGCCGCGATCCACTCACGGGCGTGGGCAACCGACGGCTGCTCGCCGAGCGACTGGCGTACGAGCTGGCCCGTCACGAGCGCAGTGGTCAGCGGCTCACGCTCCTCGCGCTCGACCTCAACGGCTTCAAGGACATCAACGACCAGCTCGGTCACGCGGCCGGCGACGAGCTGCTCGTCGCGGTCGCGAGCACCCTGCGCGCCAACGTCCGCGGGCAGGACACGATCGTCCGGCAGGGCGGCGACGAGTTCTGCGTGATGCTCCCGGAGACCTCCGCCCAGGATGCTGCCCGGATCGGGGCCTCACTGCGCGACGCCCTCAGCCAGATCACCGCCGGCCACGGGCCGCTGACCACCGGGCTCGGCATGGCCGAGTATCCGCGCGACGGCACCGACATCGACACGATCCTGCGCCACGCCGACGCGCACCTGCGCGCCGACAAGGCGAGCGACGAGGGCGCGACGGCCCTCCCGCGCGTCGTCACCCGACGCAGCTAACGCCGACCGTCCCGGCCGGTCGAACCGGCTTTTGGGGTGACGGACGAGGGGGACGCTCGCTGGACACGCTGACCGCCCTGGGCCGTTCGTCCGTTATACGACCGCCCCATACTCAACACGAACCCCCCTGCAACCGATGGAAGAGGCGTGTCGATCGCACCGTCAAGCCTGGTGGCCCGCGTTTCCCGACGCGAGCTCGCCCTGAACCGATACGTCTGGCTGTCGACCGGGGGGATGTTCCTCGTCTTCGCGCTCGCGACCGCCGTGATCGCGTTCTTGCCGCTCGACGTCACGCGGACGCACCTCCTGATCTTCGCGGGCATCCTGCTCGCCGTCTCCCTCACGCTGCTGCGCACCGAGCCGCCGGCGATCGGGACGATCGAGAACCACATCGTGCTCGCCTGCGTCTACGTCGGCACCGCCGGCGGCATGGTCGCCTTCCATCCCGGCGGGTCGGCCGCGATCGGCGCGGCGATGTTCGTCGGGCCACTCACCGCCGTCCGGCTGATCGACCGTCGCGAGATCACGGCGCACTATCTCGCCGCGACCGCCTTCCTCCTCCTGCCCGCCCTGACCGGCATCGTCGACCGCGCGACCGTCCTGGCCTGTCTCACCGTGATCCCCGCGATGTGGGTGCTCGGCGGCACCGTCGTGGTCGTCCTGGAGGCCGCCGAGGCACAGGGCGAGGAGCTCGAGCACCTCGTGCGGCGAGACCCGCTGACGGGCGTCGGCAACCGTCGCCTGCTGTCGGAGAAGCTCACGGAGGAGATCGCGCGCCACGGCCGCGTCCGTCGGCCGCTCTCGGTGATCGCGCTCGACCTCAACGGCTTCAAGGCCCTCAACGACACCGTCGGCCACGCCGCCGGCGACGACCTCCTGCGCGACGTGGCCCGGGCCCTCGAGCGCGTGGCCCGCAAGCAGGACATCGTCGTGCGACAGGGCGGCGACGAGTTCTGCGTGATCCTGCCGGACACCCCGTTCGCCAGCGCCGAGAGCATGGGCAACGCGATCCGTGCGGAGCTCGCGAAGATCGATCTGCACGGCGCGGCCGTCTCGACCGGCATCGGGGTCGCCTCGTTCCCGAAGGACGCCGTCCACGGAGGCGTGCTGCTGCACGTCGCCGACGAGCGCCTGCGCGAGAACAAGGCCCAGATGCCGCCGGCGGCCATCCCGAAGGTCGATCCCTCCGACATCGCCGGCATCAGCATCTACCGAAGCGCTTGACGTGGCTGACGTCCCCGCGCCACTGATCCGCCACGTCTCCCGCAGGGAACTGGCCCAAAATCGCTACGTCTGGCTCGCGACCGGCGGCATGTATGCCGTCTTCGCGCTGATCACGGTCGGGCTGATCATGCTCGTGGGCGGCCTCTCACCGCTGCGGATGCAGGTGATGACCGTGATCCTCGCCCTCCTGGCCATCGCGCACCTGCGCAACGAGCCGCCCGCGATCGGCACCGTCGGCAACCACCTGGTGCTCGCGGCCATGTGGTCGGTCATCGGCATCTCGTTCTGGGCGTTCCAACCCGGCGGCGGGGTCGCGATCGGCGCCATGATGTTCACCGGGCCCCTGATCGCGGTCCGGCTCCAAGATCGTCGCCAGATCGTCGCGCACCTCGGCGCCGCCGTCACCTTCGCCGCGCTGATCGTCGCCTTCGGCGGGGTCGATGCCGCAACCCGGCTCGCGGTGGTCCTCATGACGTTGGCGAGCGTCGTGCTCTGCTACTGCTGCGTCGTGGTGCTCGAGGGCGCCGAGGCGCAGGGCGACGAGCTCGAGCGACTCGTGCGCCGCGACCCTCTCACCGGGATCGGCAACCGCCGGCTCCTCGACGAACGCCTTGCCGACGAGATCCGTCGCCACGACCGGATGCAGCGCCAGCTCTCCCTCATCACCCTCGACCTCAACGGCTTCAAGGCCGTCAACGACCTCCAGGGCCACCTGGCGGGCGACGAGCTGCTGCGCGACGTGGCCGAAGCCCTCGTTCGTGCCACCGACGGCCGCGACACGCTCGTGCGTCAGGGTGGCGACGAGTTCTGCATCGTGCTGCCGGAGACCAGCCCCCGACAGGCCGAGCGGGCGTGCAACGCGATCCGCGCCGAGCTCTCGACGATCGGCATCAAGACCGGGATCGGCGTGGCCTCGTTCCCCGACGACGCGATCGAGCCCCACGTGCTCCTGCACGTCGCCGACGAACGCCTCCGCGACAGCAAACGACCGCACGCCCGCCGTGCCGACGACCAGGCGTCCGACGCCGCTGCGAGCGCCGCGACTGCAGGCGCAGGCCCGTCAGCACCCCAGGAGCACCGGGCGCCGACGGAGCACCGGGCGCCGACGGAGCACCCCGCGCCGCCGCAGGTCGCTCCGGACGATCCGCAGCGCCCGGGACGCCTCGCCGGATGAACGCGACGGCACCAGCCGACCTCGAGCCCGACGGCGGCGGCCGGGGCCGCGGGCGCAGTGCCGCGAGCGAGCTCGCCCTCGTGCAGGGCATGGCCCACACGCGCGAGACCCTCGCCGCCTGGCGCGCTGCGCCGGCCTCGATCCTCCTGCCGTGGTTCGCAGCCTCCTTCCTCGTCGCGATGTCGATCCTCGCGGCGGTGGCGCTCGTCGCGGAGTTCAGCGAGCCGGATCCCTACGGCGGGCTGTTGCCGGGCATCGTCGGCTCGGTCGGCCTGGCGGATGTCGCCCACACCATCGCCCGCAACCTCCTCGTCCTCGCGCTCCACTCGCTCTCGTGCGTGGCGGGGTTCATCGCCGGCAGCACGATGCCGCTCGAAGCCAAGGAACGCGGCGGCGTCTTCGGGGCCGTCCACGACTATGCCGGCCGGTTCGCGATCCTCTTCGTGAGCGCCGCGACCGCCTTCTCCCTCTTCACGCAGACCTTCGTCCTCGGCGGCCTCGCCTCCGACATGGCCAACCGCCTCGACCTGCACCAGGGCGAACTGATCGTGCTTCTCTTCCCCCACGCGATCCTCGAACTCACGGGACTCTTCCTCCCCCTCGCCGCCTGGCTGATCGCCAGCCGACGCGGCGACTGGCACCAGCTGCTCGCCGCCACCTTCGTCACCACCGCCATCGCCTTGCCGATGGTGCTCGTCGCCGCGGTGATCGAGACGTATGTGACGCCCGGGATCATCAGCTCGTACGCGGCGTACTGAGGCGGCGCAAGGCGGCGCAAGGCGGCGCAAGGCGGCGAGCGTAGTCGCGGCGGCGCAGCAGCGCGGTCGAACGTAGGCGCGGCGATCGGTCGTAGGCGCGGCGGTGTCGGCGCGACCTGGTTGGGCTTGGAGACGGGCCGATCGTTGCCCCGATGAGGTCACCCGGTCTTGGTTGCTACGTCGCGGGGGCCTTGGTGCGGGCGCGGCTTGCGCACGGTCGTTGCGGGTTGGGGCTCGGCGGGGGATTTCGTTCCGCACCGAACGGTGCAGGCGGGCCTGCGTTGCTTGGTGGGTTTACTTGACCGCGGAGTCGGTGGGCTCTCGTGTCGAGGCGGGTTGTGGGGTCGGCGGGCCTTGGTGGGGCGTTGTGCGTCCGGGTCGGCGGACGACTGCAGGTTCACTGGAACCGTTCTCCGGTAAACCCGTCGTGGTTGCGGACAGCCCAACCGTCCCAGCGAGGCCGGGGAGAGGAGCGCCCCAATCGGGCCGAACTCTCCCCGGCCCGCGAACGGGTCGGCCCGACCGCCCCGGCGGCATCTCGCCCCCGGCCGCCAGTTGACGGCATCGTCAAAACGTCCAGAACATCGGGCTCTCTCGGCCCAGTTCATGGATTCGTGTCTTGTCCGTCACTTTCCTTTGTATAGTGAACGGAGGGAGCACTAGCGTGCTCGAAGGAATCCAGGAAGGAACGCTATGGGCGCCATCAACGAAGTCACCGACAACAACTTTCAGGCCGAGGTCATCGAGTCCGACCAGCCCGTGCTGGTCGACTTCTGGGCCCCCTGGTGCGGCCCGTGCCGCGCGGTCGCCCCGGTGCTCGAGGAGATCGCCGGTGAGCGCGACGACGTGAAGATCGTGAAGCTCAACATCGACGACAACCAGCAGGCTGCCGCCCAGTTCGGCGTCATCTCGATCCCGACGATGATCCTGTT
>JAURVW010001248.1 GCA_030655275.1 Solirubrobacteraceae bacterium | reverse complement strand
GCCCGCGCCACCACCGGCGCTCACGATCGGGATCGCCTCGGAGGCGAGCACGTCGCGGAACGGGATGCGCGCGTCGCGGCGGCGGGTGCCGCACGACAGGCAGAACAGCTGATCGGCCGCGAGCGGCGCGGTGCAGCTCGCGCAGCGGGTCGTCGCCTGCAGCGACGCCCCGGGCGGATCGGGAACGGTGAGCGAGGACATCTCAGGCACCTGCGAGGGTCGAGGGTGGGGCGTCGACGTGGAGCTTCGCGCCCCGTGGATCGCCGGTGAAGTAGATGGAGAACCGCTTGGCCTTGCCACCGGGCGGCAGGAGGTCGACGACGCCGCGGCCGGCCGCGACGACCTTGCCGCCGTCGGAGGCGACCGCGAAGATCGTCAGGCGCTTCTGCTCGACCTTCGACAGGTTGCGCACCTTGCCCTGGAGCGTGTGCACGCCGGCGTCGTCGCCGAGCTTCGTCTCTGAGATCTTCATCTCGGGGAGGTCTGCGGGGAGCTTGCCCTTCGGCACGCCGACCCGCACGCGGGTGCGCTCGGGCTTGGCGACGGGCACCTGGTTGTTGACCCAGTAGCTCACGCCGGGCGGCGCCACGGAGACGGTGTTCAGGGCGAGGTCGAGCCCGTCGATCCGGTTCGTGTAGAGCGACTGCTTCTTGGCGTCGTAGAGGTCGACGCCGATCGGCAGCATCGTCTGGGCCTGCCCGGTGCGGTTGTCGAGCCGCACGACGACGGCGGCGGAGCCGTCGCCCTCGAGGCGGACCACGTCCTCCGCGACGACGTCGCGGCTCGTCTTGCCGACGTTGAACTTCTTCGCCTCGGCGGCCTTCGCCGCCTGGCTCGACATCTTCGCGCTGCGCTCCTGCGTCGTGGTGCAGCCGGCCAGCAGCAGGCCGCACCCGGCGAGGGCGACGACGGGGACCAGCCGACCGCCCGCGCGAACGGTATGGGGCGCGCGGATCAACCGAAGCTCCCGGACACGTATTCGCGGGTGCGCTCGGCGCGCGGATCGGTGAATAGCTGCTCGGCAGGCGCGTACTCGACGAGATCACCGAGGTACATGAACGCGACGTGGTCGCCGACGCGCCGCGCCTGCGCGAGGTTGTGCGTGACGATCACGACCGACAGGCTCTTGCGCAGCTCACGGATGAGCTCCTCGATCACCATCGTCGACTTCGGATCCAGGGCCGAGCAGGGCTCGTCCATCAGCATCACCTCGGGCTCGACCGCGAGCGCGCGGGCGATGCACAGGCGCTGCTGCTGACCACCGGAGAGCCGCAGGGCCGGGCGGTCCAGGTCGCTGGCGACCTCGTCCCACAGGCCGGCGCGGCGCAGCGCGCTCTCGACCTTCGGCATCAGCGCCGACTTCTTCGGAGCCCGCTTGGACTGCTCCTTCACCGCGTACGCGACGTTGTCGAAGATCGACATCGGAAACGGGTTCGGCTGCTGGAACACCATCGACACCTTGCGGCGCAGCTGGGTGACCGGCAGCGCGCGGACGTCCTGGCCGTCGAGCGCGATGCGACCCTCGTACGTGGCACCGGGCGTGAGCTCGGTGAGACGGTTGAGCGTGCGCAGGAGCGTCGACTTGCCGCAGCCCGACGGACCGATCAGCGCGAGCACCTCCTGATCGCGGATCGGCAACGTGACGCCCTTGACCGCCGGCTTGCCGGCGTACTTCACGACGAGGTCGTCGATCGTCATCCGCTCGCGCTGATCGCCGCGCTCGTGGGCACGGTCGACCGGCGTGTGGCGGATCGGCTCCACGGACGGGTCGACGACCGTGGGGGTGCGGTCGAGGGTGATCCGGCGTACCGGTGGCGGAAAGGTGGTGGGCATCTCTGGGTCCATCGGGGGAGGTGTGACCCGCGTCACTTCGCGGGGCCGTCTTCGCCGCGCTTCAGCACGGCGCTCACGGCGAAGTTGAGGAGGATCACGATGAGCAGCAGGAAGAATCCGGCCGCGTACGCCTTGTCGGGGGCGTTGCCCTCGCCGGCGGGCGAGTTGTTGTAGACGAAGCTCGTGAGCGTCGACCCGGTGCCGCGGAAGAAGTTCGTGACGGGGTCGGCGGACTCCAGCGGCTGCAGGCGTAGCGAGGCGCCGAGCAGGATCACGACGATCGCGGTGTCGCCGGCGATGCGACCCATGCCGAGCGCCATGCCCGTGCCGATGTTGCTGCGCACGGACGGCAGCAGCACGCGGCGGATGGTCTCCGCCTGCGTCTTGCCGAGCGCGTAGGACGCCTCGCGCATGTGCGAGGGCACGGTGAGCAGCGCCTCGCGGGTCGCGCCGAACACGAGCGGCAGTGCGATGAGCGACATCGCCACGCCGGCGTTGACGAACGACCGGCCGTAGACCGCGCCGCCCTCGCCGGTGAAGGAGAACCACGCGAAGAGGTGCTCCTGCACGAGGGCGAGTCCGAAGATCGCGATGACGATCGACGGCATCCCGGCGACGACCTCGATGGCCGATTCCACGGCGCGGGCCAGCCACGTCGGCTTGCCGTACTCGACCACCCAGAGCGCCGAGCCGACGCCGAGCGGCGTCGCGACGGCGATGCCGATCGTGATCATCACGAACGTGCCGATGATCGGGTCGAGGATGCCGCCGGTCTTGGACTGGTCGATCCCCGGCTCGGGCCGGCTGGTGATGAGGTCGAGGCTCAGGAACGAAACGCCCTTGATCGCGAGGAAGGCGAGCAGTGCGAGCGCGATGAACGTGAGCATGAGCCCGGCGGCCCACGCGGCCCCGTAGGCAAGCAGGTCGACGAGCCGCCAGCCGCCGAGCTCCTCGCGGGCGCGGGCGAGGCGCCCGGGCGCCTCGGGACGGTGGGGTGAGAGGACGGGAAGGCTGCTCATCGGACGCCGTACTTGCGGAGGGGCTGCTTGGCGACGTACGCGCCGATCGACAGCAGGAACGTGGAGACGAGGAGCAGCGACGCGAACGCGTAGAGCGAAGAGCGCAGCGCGGTCGAATTGAGCGCCTCGGCGTTGTCGGCGATGGTCGCCGCGAGGGGACGCAGCGGCTCGAAGAAGAAGATGATCCCGTCCCAGGGCTGGGGCGAGAACGCCTTCGAGCCGGCGACCATGGCGAGCATGATCGCCTCGCCGAGCGCGCGGGCCGTGGCGATCACGCCGGCGGCGACGATCGCCGGTCGCGCGGCCTTCACCGACACCGACCACATGGCCCGCCAGCGGTTCACACCGAGCGCGACCGATCCCTCACGCCAGCCGCGCGGGATCGACCGCAGGGCCTCCGTGACGAGGGAGATCATGATCGGCGTGATCA
>JAURVW010001242.1 GCA_030655275.1 Solirubrobacteraceae bacterium | reverse complement strand
CTGCGCAACCTGCTGACGAACGCGCTGAAGTACAGCCCGGCCGGGTCGGAGGTGCTGATCCGCGTGTCCGATTCCGACGAGCCGCTGGCGCTGGTGCTCGACGTTGTCGACGCCGGCGGCGCGATCCCGGCCGAGATCGTGCCGACCCTGTTCACGCGCGGCGTGCGCGGCGACCACCCCGGCGTTCCCGGCGGGCACGGGCTCGGGCTCTACATCGTGCGCCGGGTGATGGAGCTGCACGCCGGGCGCGTGGCGCTGATACGCAACGAGCCCGAGGGCGTGACGTTCCGTCTCTGGGTCATCCTGCAGCCGGATTGACGGCGTCCGCGTCGAAGGCTGCTTCCGCCGCGTCGACGGCGCCGACCGTGGCGGCGGCGACCGACGAACTGACCACCTTGACCGATTCGTGGAGCCCGGTCGAGCGCAGGAACGCCGCCATCGCGAGCGTGCGCTGCCGGTCGCCGTGCAGCGGCCCGCGGTCGGTGACGCGCCGCAGCTTGTCCTGCGGGCCCGGGCCGGTGCAGACGATGCGCCACATCGACATGGTCGGTGCTCCGCGCTCAGCCGACGACGGGCCGGGATGGCGGTGTCGTGGCGACGGACCGGCGCTCGGTCGGTGTCTGGGTCGGGTGACAGGGCATGGCGCTTCTCCGTACGTGCCGGACCGGGGCGGCCAAGTTTGTCATTTGTGACTTCGGCGGCGAATCAATGTTCTTGAGCAGTCACGTCCACCGCGGCGATCGTCTCGCACGCCCAAGTATGGTCCGCGTGATCGGAATCACAAGTATTCGGTGGGTAGTCATAAATGATTAAATTCGCGATCGAATGTTGCCGATACGCAGGGCAGCGCCGGGCGAACCGGATCGCCCCCGAATCCCCTGCCACGAGAAACTCCCATGAACTTCGGCTCCCTGCGTCTGGCGACGCGCCTCTCTCTCGCGTTCGGCGTCATCGTGTTGCTCAGCCTGCTGGCGAGCGCCTTTTCGATCTACCAGCTGAAATCGATCCACGACACGCTGGAGACGGTCGTCAACGACAACGACGTGCGCATCCGACTGAACCAGCAGATGTCGGAGCAGGTTCATGTCGTTTCTCGTGTCATGCGCTCGGTCGTGCTGCTCAGCGACGACGCGGCGCGCGGCGAGGAGCGCAAGAAGATCGTCGCCGCCCGCGCGAGTTACGACACGGCGCGC